>NZ_JBFPFM010000075.1:0-4682 GCF_047977705.1 Curtobacterium sp. LFS084 | reverse complement strand
GAAGAGAGAGAGATAGATATGGGAAAATGTGTGGGGCTGGCGGCCGGTGCGGGGCCGGCGGCAGGTGCGGGGCCGGCGGCAGGCGCGGGCCCGGCGGCGGGGCCGGCCGTGGCTGGTGCCGGGGCCTCGGCTGCTGTCGACGGGTGGGAGCGTGTGCCGCGGGTGATCGGCGAGCCCGGGTCCGACGTCACCCCCGCCCCCGCCGATCGTGGGCTGTCCGCCAGGTGGTCACGACCGGTCGGCAGCATCGTGGTGGTCGGCGCGGTCGTCACGGCGCTCCTCGGACCGACGGCGTACTCGATCGACACGGTGACGACCGCGCACACCGGTTCGCTGCCGTCGGCCGGGCCGACGGTCGCGGGCGCCGGCTTCGGCGGTGGCGGGCGCGGTGGGTTCGGTGGCGGACGCGGTGGGTTCGGTGGTGGCGGGACCGCCGGTGGCGGGACCGCCGGTGGTGCGACCGGGACCAACGGTGGTGTTCCGGGAGGCGCGGGTGGCGCTGGCGGCACCGGTGGACCCGGTGGGGCGGGTGCGCCCGGCGGGACCGGCACCGGGACGGGTGGCGGCACCGGGACCGGCACCGCGCCGGGTGGCGGCACCGGGACCGGCACGGGTGCGGGTCGTGCGGGTGGTGGCGGGTTCGGCGGTGCCGGTGGGCTGCTCGGCGGATCGACCGAGATCTCCTCGACGCTGCGGAAGGCGCTCCTGGAGGACGCCGACGACTACACCTGGGTGGCCGCGACCATCGGGTCGAACAGCGCCGCGACCTACCAGCTCGCGACCGGCGCCTCGGTGATGCCGATCGGCGGCTTCAACGGCTCGGACCCGTCACCGACCCTCGCCGAGTTCGAGGCGGACGTGGCTGCGGGGAAGATCCACTACTTCATCGCCGGCAGCGTCGGGCAGTCGAACGGCGGCAGCGATGCGGCGTCGAAGATCTCGGCGTGGGTGGAGTCGAACTTCACCGCGTCGACCATCGGCGGGGTCACGGTCTACGACCTCACGGCGGGCTAGGGTCGAGGGGTGCTCGGAGCGGACGACCACCTCGACCCCGCGCCCCGTCGTGTCCTCGTCGCCGGCACCACGGGTGTCGGGAAGACCACCACGGCGGGGCGGATCGGCCGGGTCCTCGGCCTCCCGCACACCGAGATCGACTCGCTCTACCACGGGCCCGGCTGGGTCCCGCGGGACACCTTCGTCGCCGACGTCGAGCGGTACACGAGCGAACCCGCATGGGTGACGGAGTGGCAGTACACGTCCGTCCGGGCGATGCTGGCCGAGCGTGCGGACACGCTCGTGTGGATCGACCTGCCGACGGCCCAGGCACTCTGGCGGCTCCTGCGTCGGACGCTCCACCGTCGGTTCCGACGCATCGAGATGTGGAACGGCAACACCGAACCGTCGCTGTGGACGTTCTTCACCGACCGCGGGCACATCGTGCGGTGGGGCATCAGTACCCGCAACGACTCGCGCCGCCGAGTGCCGGCGCTCGTCGAGACCGCGCCGCACCTGCGCATCGTCCACCTGCGGTCGCAGCGGGAGGTCGACCGGTTCGTGCAGCACCTCGGCGAGGGTCGCGGATAGAATCGGGGCCGTCCGCCTCCGTAGCTCAGTGGATAGAGCAGGTGGTTTCTACCCACCGTGCCGCGGGTTCGATTCCTGCCGGGGGCACCCACGACGAAGGCCGCCGTCCATCAGGACGGTGGCCTTCGCGCGGTTCGGTGAGCGCCTACTCGTCGTCGTCGGCAGCGCGGCGACGGAGCTCGCTCGCGCTGATCGGCTGGGTGTAGGGCGCCTCGGAGGTCTCGTCGGCGTCCGCGGGTTCGGCGGGGCCACCGGCGATGCGGGTCGGGATCGACCGGGTCTGCGCTGCGGTCGGGCCGTCGGCCGCGCGGGCGTCGCCGCCCGTAGTGCGGTTGACGTGCGCGTCCGCCGAGGTCGGCTGCGCGACCGGCGGCGGGACGGGAGCGCCGGCGCCGCGGGCGGCAGGCTCCTGGTCGCCGGACTCGCCGACGTCGTTCGACCGCGCCCCGTTCGACCGCGCTCCGTTCGATCGTGTGTCGTCCGACCGCGTGTCGTTCCCACGGGCCGTCGGACCCGCGACGGGAGCAGCGCTGCCCGCTGCGGACCCGTCCGTCGTGGTCCCGCGTGCACCGGAGGGGCGGACGTCGTCCACCGCGTCCGCGTTGTCGGCGTCCGGAGCGCCGACGGAGCTCGGGTTCCGTCCGGAGACGGGGGAGGCGGGGGATCCGAGCGGTGCCTGCGTCGGGGCGCCGGCAGCGGGCCCGGCCCCGGCAGGACGCGTGGCGTCGTCCCCGTACGCTCGGGTCGCCCCGTCCCCGTACGCCCGGGTCGCCCCGTCCCCGTACGCGCGGGTCGCGCCGTCGCCGTACGGCCGCGTGGTGGACGCGTCCGAGATCGGGGTCGTCCGGTTGCTCGAGGTGTCCGAGATGGGGGTGGTCGCGTTCGGGTCGACCGGCGCGGAACCGCCGCGGGTCACCGAGAACCCGGCACCCGCCGACGGCGCGGACGTGCTCCCGGCACCGGCAGCGGCACCCGGCGCGGGACGGAGCGAGGTCGTCGTCGGTGTCGGACGCTCGGCCGGAGCCGCCGCGGTCGGGCCGGCGTCGGCGGAGCGCGAGGCGCTCGCCTGGTCGGCGTTCCAGTCCTGCTGCCTGGTGATGAGTTCGGCGTCGGGATCGGGCGAGTCGAACTTCCAGCGCTCGAGGTCGCTCTTGAACAGCTTGCGCGCACGGTTCGGACGCGCCTGCCACTCGAGGATGCGGTCACGGAACTCGGCGAGGGACTGTTCCGCCTGGAAGCTGAACGTCGAGGAGTTCTTCTTGATGTCGGCGATCTCGTGCTGGGTCCAGTTCGCCGCGAGGGGCGCACCCGAGACGGGCAGCAGCCGCAGTCGGATGTCGGCGTCCTCGGCGAGGTGGTCCGCGTAGGCGCGCTCATCGTGCCCGAGGGAACCCCAGGTCGCCGCCTTGCGTGCAGCCGAGACGATGCCCGCGACGGCCGCGTTCCGGGCTTCGCGTTCCTGCATCGTCACGACCCGCTTGGTCGCCCCGCGTCCGATGAGCGCCGCGACGATGCCCGCCACGACGATCGCGACGAACGGGATGAGCGCGCCGGAGATCACGCGCCAGCCGTCGTCGGACGAGATCCAGTCGCTCAGGTCGTTCCACCAGTTCATGCGCGCACCCTACTCACGGAACGGTCAGGTATCGGGGAGGCCGGGCGGCGTTCCGCGGACCGGGTGTTCCCCGCGCGCTGGCCGATCCGCCGGCTCGGACTCATCCCCAGCGCAGGCAGTCGACCGCGTCGTCGGCCGACCACACGTTCGGGAGCTCGACGAAGCGCCGTTCGGTCGACACGTACCGCCGCGCGCGGTAGGCCGTGCCCCCGGCGACGTCCACGCGGTCCACGTACCCGACGATCTCCCCGTTCGCCCGGGTCACGCGGCTGAGGTCGTCGCGGACGTCGAGGATCCGGAGGTCGCCGCGCGAGCGGGCAACGGGTGCGGTGCGGATCCTGAGGACGGGTTCGTTCGTCGTCTGCATCGTCGTGCCTCCTGCTCGTCGGTGTGTGTCCGACGGTACGGCCGACCACCGACACGCCGGGCGCCACCGGGCGTTCTGTGCACGGGCATCGCGAGCGTGCGCATCGTGGAGGACCTGTGCCCCGGTCGCGGGTCGCTCAGAGGCGCGCGCGGTACGGTGACGCCATGACCACGTTCGTGCTCGCAGGTGGATGTTTCTGGTGTCTCGACGCCGTGTACCGCACGCTCCAGGGCGTGCAGGACGTGGTGTCGGGCTACGTCGGCGGGGCGGTGGCCGACCCGTCCTACGAGCTGGTCTGCACCGGCACGACCGGTCACGCCGAGGCCGTCGCGGTCACGTTCGACGAGGCGGTCATCCCGGCCGACGTCATCCTCGACGTGTTCTTCACGCTCCACGACCCGCGTCAGCTGAACCGGCAGGGCGCCGATGTCGGCACGCAGTACCGCTCGGCGATGTTCCCGGCGGACGAGGACCAGAAGGCGCTGTTCGAGCGGGCGATCGCGCGCGCCTCGGACATCTGGGACGGCGGCATCGTGACGACCATCGAGCCGCTCGGTACCTTCTACCGTGCGGAGGAGTACCACCAGGACTTCTTCGCGAAGAACCCTGGTCAGGGCTACTGCCTCGCAGTGGCGCTGCCGAAGGTGAACAAGGTCCGCAAGGCCTACAGTCAGTACATCCTGGCGTCCTGAGACTCCGGACGTCGGGGCCACGAGGAGGTGGTCGAACGATGACGAACAACACCGGGACCTGGGTCGCGGTCGGACCAGCGGGAGCGGTCGGCAGCATCCACCGAGCCGACGGAGGGTTCCGCGTCGAGCTCTACGGGCGGAGCGCGGGTGGCGGGACGTACCCGTCCCTCGAGTCGGCGAAGGGCGCGGTGCACGCGGCCCTCGGCCCGCTGGCGGACCGTCCGGAGTTCCGCGCGCACTGACCGCGTTCCGGCCAGGAGGCGCGGGGGACTCGTCCTCCACAGCGCACCTCTCCGAGTCGACCAGTCACAGATCGAGTCCCGGGGGGGGGGGGGGGGCCCGGGGGCGCGGAGGGGCGCCCCCCGCACACCACCCAAACCCCCCGCACTTAAAAAAAAAACAAACACCCCGCCCGGGTGTAAAA
>NZ_JBFPFM010000074.1:0-4877 GCF_047977705.1 Curtobacterium sp. LFS084 | reverse complement strand
CGCGGGGGGGGCGGGCGGGGCGGCGCGGGGCCCCGGGCGGGGGGGGGGGCGCGGCGCCGGCCGCCGCCCCGCCCCCCCCCCCCCCCCCCCCCCCCCCTCCCGCCCGCCGCCGTGTGTCCGGCGACGCAGTCGGTGACGCATCCTCCGGTCCCTGTCACCGGGCCGTTGTAGCATGCACGACACCTGTCCTGAGCCGAGGAGGCCTGCGTGCCGGAACCGACCGACCCCGCCTTCCCGATCGACCGCATCCGGGACGTCGGCGACGACATCATCGCCGCCGTGTCCACCGTCGTCGACGGGAAGACCGAGGCCATCCGCACCGCCCTGACGGTGATGCTGGCCGAGGGACACCTCCTCGTCGAGGACGTTCCCGGCGTCGGCAAGACGGTGCTGGCCAAGGCCCTCGGCGCGTCCGTCGGCGGATCCGTGAACCGCATCCAGTTCACGTCGGACATGCTGCCCTCGGACGTCACCGGGGTGAACATCTTCGACCAGTCCTCCGGCACGTTCCGCTTCTCGCCGGGACCGGTCTTCGCGAACGTCGTCATCGGCGACGAGATCAACCGCACCAGCCCGAAGACCCAGTCGGCGCTCCTCGAGGCGATGGCCGAGGCGCAGGTGACGGTGGACGGCGTGACGCGCAAGCTGGACAGCCCGTTCATGATCGTCGCCACGCAGAACCCGATCGACATGGAGGGCACGTACCCGCTCCCGGAAGCCCAGCGCGACCGGTTCATGGCCCGCCTGACGATGGGGTACCCGAGCGCCGACGCCGAGCGGCAGATGCTGACGAACCGCGGCGGCGGCGACCCGCTGGCGCACCTCCGTCCGATCGTCGACGTCGACGTCCTGCGCGACCTCATCCAGTCGGTGCGGACGGTGCACGTCGCGCCCGACGTCGAGGCGTACATCGTCGCCATCGTCCGGGCCACCCGCACGCACCCCGACATCGTCCTCGGCGCCAGCCCGCGGGCGACGCTGCACCTCGCCCAGGCCGCCCGCGCCCACGCGGCCCTGCTCGGCCGTCCCTTCGTCACGCCCGACGACGTCGCCACGCTCGCACCGGTGATCCTCGCGCACCGTCTCGTCCCGGTGGCCCGCGGCCTCGGCGGCACCGGTGACGACACCGTCCGCGACATCGTCGTGCGCATCGTGTCCGACACCGCCGTGCCGTTCACGGCGACCCCCGTCCGCTCCTGATGTCCGGGTCCCCGGCGCCGACGTCGCTCGCCCTGCGTGCCGGTGCGGTGCGTTCCGGGGTGCTCCGCTACGGGCGGCGTGGACTGTCGCTGCTGCGCCGGACGCCGTTCCCGAGGCCGACGGTCCGCGGCTGGACCGTGATCGCGGTCGGCATCGGACTGATCGGCGGCGGGCTCGTCGGGACCACGAGCGTCGCCGTCTCCGCGGGCCTCCTGCTGCTCGTCCTCGTCGTGCTGGGCATCGTGATGGCGTTCGTCGTCGCCGCACCACTGCGTGGCAGCCGGAGCACGGCACGCGCGATCGTCCAGGTCGGCGAGGTGTACCGCGAGCGGATCACGCTCGGCGGGACGAGCCTGCCGATCGGCCCGCGGTCGATGCTCCTCGTGCGCGAACAGCTCGACGACGCGCTCGTGAGCATGGACACCGCCGAGACCTACGCCGCGGTCGGTCCCAACCTGCCGCCGGCGGTGCTCGACGTCGAGGCCCTCGCGATGCACCGCGGGCGGAGCGTCGTCGGTCCGGTGACGATCCGCGTCGAGGACCCGTTCGGCCTGCTCCGCATCGACCGCCCGGTCGTCGCCGCCGAAGAGGTCGTCGTCGTGCCGGCGTCGACCCCGCTCGGGACGCTCGACGCCGGAGCCCTCGCGGGTGCGGTCTCGGCCGACGAGGGCCGGGTGGGCCAGGGCGGCTCGGCGGACGACAGCGAACTCCGCCCGTACCGTCCCGGCGACCCGATCCGCCGCGTGCACTGGGCCCAGAGTGCTCGACGCGGCGAACTCCACGTCCGGCAGACCACCCAGGCGCAGCCGCCCGAGGCGGTCATCGCGCTCGACGTCCGGCGGGAGTCCTACCAGCGGCTCGGGCGCGACGACCTCGCGGAGCTCTCGGACCTCGGCGGCGACGCCGCGTTCGAGCACGCGGTCGTGGTCGCCGCGAGCGTCGCACGGGCACTGGCCGCGCGGACCTCGCGCGTCGTGCTCGTCAGCGACGGACCCGCCGGCAGCACCCGGCACGCGGGGGACGCCGGCGGACTGACCGACGTGCTCGTGGGGCTCGCCGACGTCCGGGTCCGCTCCGACGCCCGCGAGGTCACCGAGGTCCTGCCCGACGTGCGGGGCCGCGACGTGCACGGCATGACGGCCGTCGTCACCGGCAACTGCACCGCCGAGCAGGCCGCCGAGCTCGTCTCGTCGACGACCGGCTCGAGCCGGGGGATCCTGGCGACGATCGTGCCGCCGGACCCGGTCGTCCGCGGGATCCTCGACCGTGGTGGCTGGCGGACCCTCGTCGTCCCGGTGGCCGGCGCCCACTCGCCCGGGAGCATCCGGTGAGCGGCGTCGCCACCCGTCCGGCACCCGCCCGGGGCGATGCCCGTCCCGACGCCGACCGTCGTGTCGACCGCCCGGACTCGCCGAGCCCGTGGGTCGTGGCGCTCGCCCCGGTGCCCGTCCTCATCGCCGCCCTCGCCATGCGCCCGCTCGTGCAGGGCATCGCCTGGTGGGTGTCCGGCGTCCTCGTCGCCGCCGTGCTCGTCGGCACGGTGCTCGCCGTCCGCCGTCGTGCGCCGGGCGTGCGGTTCGTGGCCCTCGTCGTCGCCCTCGTGGTCTGCTCCTGCGCCGCGGCGGTCGTGAACGACATCCAGCCGCTCGGCTGGCTCGACCGGAACGGTGCCCTCGGCGAGACCCTGGCCGCGATCCGGCTGAACCCGGCGCCGCTGCCGCAGTCCGACGCGATCCGCCTCATCGTCACGGTGGCGATCGGCTGGGTCGCGGGCGTCTCGCTGTTCCTCGCCGCCGTCGCGCCGACCGCCGCGCTCGCGGCCGCGCCGGCGCTCGTGATCCTCATCGTCCCCGGCATCGTCACCGGGGCGCCGGCGGCACCCGGACTGGTCATCGCCACCGGCATCGCCTTCCTCGTCCTGCTCTGGCTCTCGGTCCGGCCCGTCCAGCGAGCCCTCCCGGCCGCGGTCGTCGGCGCGATCGGACTCGTGGTCGCCGTCGGGCTGCCCGCCATCGTGCCGCTCAACGCCAGCTGGTTGTCCGGCGTGACCGGGGCGATCCAGTCGCCCGTGCAGCCCGGACGGCCCGGCACCCTCCTCAACCTCGGGCAGGACCTCCGGCAGCCGAACGAGCTCGAGGTGTTCCGTTACCGGTCCTCGGACGGGCGTCCGGAGTACCTCAAGCTCGCGAACCTCGACGAGTTCGGCACCGGGGACTGGGTGCCGACGACGACCGACGCGGCGAAGTCCGAGACGGCCGACCAGCAGCAGTGGGCGGTCGGCATCAACCCCCGCCTGTCCAGTCGCGGCGACGTCACGATCCGGGTCACCGGCCTGTCGAGCAACTACCTCCCGGTCCCGTCCGGCGCGGTCTCGATCGAGTCGCGGTCGACGAACCTCGACCTGTCGCAGTGGCGCTGGATGGGGGAGTCGAGCACGGTGCGCTCCACCGGCCCGGCGACCCCGCGCGGTGCCACCTACGAGGTCTACGGCGCCTCGACGTGGTCCGGTGAGTACCTCGACGCGATCGCCAGCTCCGGCCTGCTCGGTCGGGCGGACGGTCGCGGGTTCGCCACCCCGTCGGCGAACCAGCTCCGCATCGACCGCGAACTGCCCGACAAGCTGCCGACCAGCATCGCGCGGACGGCGCAGCGGGTCGCGGGCAGCGCCGCCTCGGACTACGAGAAGGCCCGCGCGCTCGAGCAGTGGTTCCGGAGCGACCTGTTCACCTACTCCGAGACCGCACCGGTCGAGCAGGGCTACGACGGCGACAGCATGGACGTCGTCGCGAAGTTCCTGCAGGTCCGCGAGGGCTACTGCGTGCACTTCTCGTCGGCGATGGCCGTGATGGCTCGGACGCTCGGCATCCCGTCGCGCATCGCGGTCGGCTACCGGGCGGGCACGACCCAGGCCGACGGCGAGTACACGGTGTCGAACCGCCAGCTGCACTCGTGGCCGGAGCTCTACATCAAGGGCGCCGGCTGGGTCGCGTTCGAGCCGACCCCCGACTCCGACGCCGCGGCCTCGCCCGCCACCGAGGCCAGCGCCACCCCCTCCGCCGCCGCTCCGGAGACGCCGCTGCCCGCACCCGGCGAGTCCGCTCCGGCCCAGACCGCCACCCCGACGCCGAGCGCCTCCGCCGCGCCGAGCGCCACCGGGTCGACCGGCGGCGGGCGCAACGGCCCGCTCGGACTCGCCGTCGGGCTCCTGCTGGCGGTCGCTCTGCTCGTCTCGCCCGCGCTCGTCCGGACCCTCCGCCGTCGGACCCGGCTGGTGGCGGTGCACTCGGGTCGGTCCCCGGCGGTGAACGCCTGGCGCGAGACCCTCGACGACGTCGCGGACCACGGGTACGCGCCGGGGTTGGCGCCGCCGGGAGACGCGGCCGCCGCAGCGCGCACGGCACGTGCGGTGCTCGGTCGGCTCCGGGCATCGGTGCCCGCGACGGTGTTGCCGCACCTCGAGGCGATCGTCGACGCGGTCGACCGCGAGCGGTTCGCCGCGGGCGGTGCCGCGACGGTGGACTCCTCGGCGCTCCTCGCCGCCGTCCGGGAGGCGCGGGTCGCCCTCGACGCGTCGGCCTCCGCTGCGCGGGTGGTCCGGTCCCGGCTGCTGCCGCCGAGCCTGCTGCCCTCGTCGGCGTGGTCGCACGAGGGGCGGCGCGCGCGGCGCAGCGCCGCGT
>NZ_JBFPFM010000073.1:0-5568 GCF_047977705.1 Curtobacterium sp. LFS084 | reverse complement strand
TCGCGGCGGCGCCGCCGTCGGCTGCGGTCGTCGGCGCCGGGTCGTCGGCGGCGCGCAGCCCGGCGAGGTCGGGGAGCGGGCCGTGCAGGGCGACGGGGTCCTTCCGGCCGTCGACGTGCCAGCGCCACTGCAGGTGCGCGCGGTCGTCCGTCCGCGGTGCCCTGGCCGGTTCGAAGGTCACCGTGAGCACGAGCTCCGGCGGCGTCCGTTCCGGGAGCTCGACCGACCCGTCGGCGCTGACGAGGCCGAGTGCTCCGCGCAGCCGGGGCGACCAGTCGGCGAGGAACTCCGGGACCTCGGGCTCCGGCACCGTGATCCGCGAGCCCTCGACGAGCATCCGTCGCTGGTCGTCCGGCACCGGCGCCGGGGTCGGGGCGAACGCGACGTGGAACTCGGGGCTCTCGCGGAAGACGTAGACGCCGTGGTCGCCGATCGTCCGGGCGGTCCCCGGTGCCGCTGGGCGAGCGTCGAGGACCGCACTCGCGCCGATCACCAACGCGCCGTCGTGCCGGGCGACGTCGAGCAGCACCCGGGCCTCGGCACCGAGCACGGCCCCGCCCTCGCGCTTGCCGGTGACGAACGCGATGCCGAGTCCCGGTGCCTGCGCGAGGAGCGGCCAGAGCAGTGGGCTCGCGAAGTCGTCGAGGTGGATCCAGTCGGCTTCCCCCGGCAGCCCGGCGAGGGCTCCGGCACGGTGGAGCGCGGCGAACTGGACGAACCACGCGTGCTGCTCGGGAGCGAGCCCGAGCCGGTTCATCGAGTAGGGGAGCGTGCCCCACGTCAGCTGCCCGCGCACCCAGTTGCCGGCGTCGCTGCGGGTCACCGGCCGGACGCCGAGTCGCACCGACCGCGAGGCCGTGGGGAGCGCACGACCGGCTGCCCGCGCACGCGAGGCGAGCCGGGCGGAGACCGCGTCACGCAACTCGAACTGCAGCCCCATGGGGGTGCCCTGCGGCTCGGCCACCTGCGCGTCGTCACCGGCGAGGCGGGCGAGGTCGTGCCTCCAGTCCGAGGGCGGCGGAGCCGGCTGTTCCGGCTTCGGGCCGGCCGCCGCGGCGAGGGCCCGGGCGTTGACCGTGAGGAGGGCGGCCGCGACGTGCTTGCAGTCGCCGCCCAGCGGGCAGGTGCAGGTGCTGCGGACCGGGCGGACGAACTCGCCGCGCGCCGGGGTGGTCTCGACGCGGAGTTCGTACGGGTCGTCTGCGGAGCCGGACACGACACCGGTCACGGAGCCGTCGTCGTCGTGCCAGACGACGTCGTCGACGAGGCCCGCACGGACGAGGTCGCGCGCACGGCCGAAGGCCTGCGGCCCGACGAAGCGGATGACGTCGACGGCGTCGATCATCGGAGCGGCTGGCACGGGTCAATCGTGCCAGGTGCCACCGACCTCCGACGCCCGTCGGTTCAGCGGATCGACCAGGTGCTCCCCGCGTTCAGCTGCAGGACGGACGGACCCTTCGACAGGGTGATCCGCTTCGAGAGGTCCTTGCCGGAGCCGTTGTCACTCGCGGGGATGGTCTCGTAGTCGTTGCGGAGCAGCGTCTCGCGGAGCATGCAGGTCGCGACGCGGGTGTTCGTGCAGCGGAACTGTCGGGTGGCCGTCGCGCCCCAGTAGAGCATCACGTCGTCGCCGTGACCGGAGGCGGTCAGGGCCGGCGCGCTGGACACCTGGCTGAACGTCAGCGTCCACTGCCCCTTCGCCTCGACCTCGAGCGCCGCTGGCTTGCGCCACGAGTCGGTGCCGTACGCGACGCGGCCGGTGTACTTGCCGGACAGGCCGATCGGGATCGACCCGGTCGGCCCGCCCTTGCTGTTGAGCTCCCTCACGATGAAGTCCGCGTCGGAGGAGTTCATGTCCTTCGTCGTCGGGGTGAACGTCGCGACGATGATCCCGCTGCGGGCGTTCTGCGGGAGCACGATCGTGGCGTTCCGGCTGCCCGACTTCGTGAACGGCGTGAAGGTGCCGTACTGGTGGTCGTACTGCGCCTTCATCGCGGCGGGCATCGCGGCCGCCTGTGCCGGTGCGACACCGACGAGCGACGACACGACGGCGGCGACGCTGACGACGAGGGCGGCGGCGATGGTGGTGCGGCGCATGGGGCTCCTCGGGATCAGTGGCCGTCCACGATCGTGGCGCGGGCCGTCCTCGGGCGGCAGACCCCGTCCGGGGGCCGCTGGCCCGTCACGGGACCGCGATACTGGACGGGTGACGACACTGCGAGGAGAACTGCGCTCGACCGCGACGACGGAGGCCGAGGGCAGCGGCGAGAACATCGAGGCGGCGCGCACGGCGGCGGTCGAGGCCCTGGACCTGCACGGGTTCGAGCTGCAGCAGGTGAACGCGGTCACGAGCAAGGCGACCGGGGAGACCACCGTGCGTGCGATCGCCCGTTCCCGGGAGACGCGCCCGCACGAGGCGACCGGCCCGAGCTACGAGGCGGCGCTCGAGGCGTTCCGCGAGTCGGTCCCCGAGGGGTGGCAGGCGCAGAACATGCGGGAGATCCGGGCGTAGCGGGCGGGCCGCGCCTCTGGCCGGTGCGGGTCGCGTCTCCTGGCCGGTCCGGGTCGATCCCGTTCTGGGGGCGTCGGGCGCGGGGTGATCGGTGCAGGATCGAGGGCATGCTGCAGTCACTCGTCTACATGAGTTCGGCCACGGAGCCGTTCGACGACGACGCGCTCGAGGACGTGCTCGCACACGCCCGGGAGCGCAACACCGCCGACGGCCTCACCGGGCTCCTCGTGCACCGCAACGGTCGGTTCATGCAGTTGCTCGAAGGGCCGTACGACCAGGTGCTCGCGACGTACCAGCGGATCCTCGCGGACGACCGGCACGACGAGGTCCGGCTCCTCGCCGAGGAGTCCATCCACACCCGGCGCTTCCCGGAGTGGTCGATGGCCTACGACCGCGACACCCCGGGCGCTCCGACCCCCGAGGGCTTCAGCGACTTCCTGACCGCGGGGGACCAGAGCGCCGACAGCGGGCGGTCCCGGGAGCTACTGCGGTGGTTCCGGAACCACCCGATGGCCGACCCGACGGCGGCGAAGGGGAAGCACCGGCGCGAGGCGTAGCGGCCCGTTTCGTCCACTGTGCGCGGTGGGCTGGACACGACGGACCGAGGTTCACTCACTACTGGCTAGGCTCTCAGGGTTGTTCCCAGCCCTCACCAAGGAGACCCGATGACCCAGGATCAGCCCCCTACCTACGCGCCCCAACCGCCTACGCCCAAGCGCTCGAACCCGCTCGGCCTGACGGCCCTGATCGTCGGCATCGTGGCCATCGTCGGGTGCGCGATCCCGTTCGTGAATTTCGTCTCCATCTTCCTCGGGGCGATCGCGTTGATCCTCGGGATCATCGGTCTCGTGCAGAAGGACCGACCCCGTGGCTTGGCGATCGCGGGCTCGATCCTCGGCCTGATCGCGCTCCTGGTCGGAATCCTGACTGCCTCGTTCTACGCTGCGGCAGCGGACGGGATCTCGAAGGCTCTCGAGTCTTCCGCACCCGTGCCCGCCGAGAGCTCCTCGGCCGAGGAAGAGACCTCGCCCAGCGCGGAGACCGCCGAGGGCTCGCGCACGGTCCACTACGAGGTGACGAGTGACGGGAAGACGCTCACGAGCGTGAGCTACCTCACGGTCAACGACGGGAAGAGCTCGACGCAGCAGGACACTTCGGCCACCGCGCCGTGGTCGAAGGACGTTCCGATCGCCGACGAGGGGCTGTTCACCTCGAGTGTGTTCTCACTCGTCGCACAGGCCGGGGCCGACGCGACGACGATCAGCTGCAAGATCACGTCTGACGGGAAGACGATCCAGGAATCGACCTCCACCGGTCCGTACGCGGTCGCCTCCTGCTCGGGTTCCGCGAACTAGTCGTCACCGACGAACGGCCCTCTGGCTGAGCGCACGATGCTCAGCTGGAGGGCCGTCGTCGATCGGTCGGTCGGTCGGGTCTACCGAGTCGTGGCGTCCTCGCCGGTCGCGAGCTTGCTGTGTCGGCGGGAGTAGCCGAAGTACACGCCCAGGCCGATCGCGAACCACACCGCGAAGCGCACCCACGTCTCCCACTGCAGGAACGTGACGAGCCACAGCGACGCGACGACGCCGATGATCGGGATCACCGGCATGAACGGCAGCCGGAACTGTCGGTCGAGGTCGGGCTGGCGGTAGCGGAGCACGATCACGGCGGAGCAGACCACGACGAACGCGAGCAGGATGCCGATGTTCGTCAGCTCGGCCACGACGCCGATCGGCAGGAACCCGGCGAGCACCGCGGACGCGATGCCGAGGATCCAGGTCACCCGGGTCGGCACGTGGCGCTTCGGGTCGGTCTTCGCGAACCACTTCGGCATCAGGCCGTCCCGGCTCATCGAGAACCAGACGCGGCTCGCGCCGAGCATGAAGGTCACGAGCACGGTGATGATGCCGACGATCGCGCCGATCGCGATGATGTTGGCGACGCCGCCGAGCCCCACGGACGCGAACGCCGACGAGAAGCCCGAGGCCGGGTCGATGTCCGTGTACTTCTGCATCCCGGTGAGCACCAGGGTCGCCAGGACGTAGAGCACCATCGCGATGCCGAGGGACAGCAGGATCGCCTTCGGCATGTGCTTGCGGGCGTCGACCGACTCCTCGGCCGCGGTCGACATCGCGTCGTAGCCGAACACGGCGAAGAACACCGTCGCGGCACCCGTCATCACGCCGCCGAACCCGAACGGGAAGTACGGCGAGTAGTTCGCGCTGTTGATGTGGAACAGGCCGAGCACCACGATGAGCACGACGAGGCCGACCTTGATGCCGACGGCGACGAGCTCGAACCGGGCGGCGCTGCGGATGCCGCGGGTGAGGACGAACGCGGTGAGCAGGCAGAGGATGATCGCGAAGACGTCGATCACGTGGCCGTCGCCGGTCCCCGGAGCACCGAGCATCCAGGCGGGCAGGTCGACGCCGAACTGGCCCACGAGGAACCCGACGTAGCCCGAGATGCCGATCGCGACCACCGCCACGATCGCGGTGTACTCGAGCAGCAGGTCCCATCCGATGAACCAGCCGACGATCTCGCCGAGGACCGCGTAGCCGTACGTGTACGCGCTGCCGGCCTTGGGGATGAGGCCCGCGAACTCGGCGTACGACAGGGCGGCGGCGGCGCTCGCGACCCCGGCGACGAGGAAGCTGATGAGGACGGCGGGCCCGGCGACGCCGTTCGCCACGGTGCCGGCGAGGGTGAAGATGCCGGCGCCGATGATGCCGCCGATGCCGATCGCGGTGAGCTGCCAGAGGCCGAGGTGCCGTTTCAGGCTGTCCTCGCCTCCGGTCTCGTCGTCGATCGTGTCGATCGGCTTCCGTCGGAAGAGGGTGCGTGTCGTCGTCGTCACGCGCCCACTCTGCACCCTGGGCGCACTCCGCGTCCGCCCTCGCCACCGGACCGGGTCCGGCCCGGGGAGGCCCCGGCGACGTTTCGCGCTGGGCGACAGCTCACGCGGTCAGCCGCCCGTGAACTGTCGCCCAGCGCGAGAGAACGCGCCCTGCGCGACCGCGACCGCGACCGCGCCCCGCGCCCCGCGCGCCGCGCCC
>NZ_JBFPFM010000072.1:0-5786 GCF_047977705.1 Curtobacterium sp. LFS084 | reverse complement strand
CCGCCGCCCCGCCGGCAGCGGTCCCGGCTCCGGCTGCCGCCCCCGCACCGGCCGCTGCGCCGGCCGCGTCCGGTGGCTCGACCGCCAGCGCCTCGGTGCCGAACCCGAGCCAGGACGCCTCGGCCTCCGGCTACGTCACGCCGCTCGTGCGCAAGCTCGCGAACGAGCAGGGCGTCGACCTCTCGACGGTGACCGGCTCCGGTGTCGGTGGCCGCATCCGCAAGGAAGACGTGCTCGCCGCCGCTGAGGCCGCCACCAAGGCCCCGGCCGCCGGTGGTTCCGCCGCTGCTGCCGCTGCCGGTCCCTTCGTCGCCGAGGTGTCGCCGCTGCGCGGCACCCGCGAGAAGATGACCCGCCTCCGCAAGGTCGTCGCCGAGCGTGCCGTGCAGTCGATGACCTCGACCGCGCAGCTCACCAGCGTCGTCGAGGTGGACGTCACGAAGGTCGCGCAGTTCCGTGACGCGCACAAGGCCGAGTTCCTCGAGAAGACCGGTGCGAAGCTCTCCTTCATGCCGTTCTTCGCCCTCGCGGCGTCCGAGGCGCTGAAGGCCCACCCGAAGATCAACTCGACGGTGGAGGGCGAGGAGATCGTCTACCCCGAGACCGAGAACGTCTCCATCGCCGTCGACACCGAGCGCGGCCTGCTCACGCCGGTGATCAAGGACGCTGCGTCGCTCAACCTGGCGCAGTTCTCCCAGTCGATCGCCGACCTCGCGGAGCGCACCCGCAACAACCAGCTCAAGCCGGACGAGCTCGCGGGTGGCACGTTCACGCTGACCAACACCGGTTCGCGTGGCGCGCTGTTCGACACCCCCGTGGTGTTCCTGCCGCAGTCGGCGATCCTCGGCACGGGCATCGTGACGAAGCGTCCGGCGGTCGTGAAGGTCGACGGCCAGGAGGCGATCGCGATCCGTTCGTTCGTCTACCTCGCGCTGTCGTACGACCACCGGATCATCGACGGTGCGGACGCCTCGCGCTACCTCGTCGCGGTGAAGAACCGCCTCGAGGAGGGCAACTTCGGCCCGAACCTCGGGTACTGAGCCCGGCGCTCGTCGACGTCAGGACGGCCCCGATCCCTCGTGGATCGGGGCCGTTCCCCGTTCCGGGCACGGCGTGCTCCTGGTGGTGCATCTGGGTGACGGTACCCCGCTGGGGGTGCCGGTCGGTCGGACGCCCGGGTCAGCCGATGGTGAACACCGCCGCGGCCGTCAGGCCCGCCGCGACCACGACCCCCACGAGCGCGCGGCGGAGCGGGAGTCGTCGCCCACGTCCGATCGGTACCCCGCGTTCGACGAGCTCACCGAGCACCGCCCAGGGCGACGCCTCGGTTCTGGACGCCGCGCGTTCGGGCAGGCCCACGAGCAGGTCGTGGACCGGCGGGTCCCAGCGGACCGGCCGCGGCGCCGCTGCGGCACGGACCACGGCCAGTGCCTCGATCACCGCCGCCGAGTCGCCGTCGAGCGCCGCGGCCAGGGCCTCGTCGATGCGAGGACGCTCGTCCGAACGTGCGTCGGTCCGTTCCCACACCAGCCGAGCCGCGAGCACCAGGAGCCGCGCACCGTGCTCGTCGGATCGCCGGACTCCGTCCGACCCGGGAGGTCGATCGCACAGCACGACGGCGCCGGCATCGTCGACGAGGACGTCGTCGAGTCCCGCCGAACCGATGCGCACCGCGCCGGTCCGCTCGGCCACCGCGAGTTCGAGGAGCGGCACCGTCAGTGTGACGGCGACGCCGGTCGTCGGGGTACCGACGATGTCGAGCGCAGCGGCGAGGACCGTCCCCGGCGGCCGGAGCACGTCCACCGCGAGGCGTCCGTCCGGCAGCCGCCCGACGTCGACGACCGGCGCCAGGTGGCGGGCCGCGCGGTCCCGGGAGACAGCCGCACGGTCCGCGAGCCACGCCAGGAACGCTCGCTTGTCGGCCACGGCGCACCACCGGTCGTGATCGGTCTTCGTCTGCATGTCGAACACCCTCGTCGGGACCGGTCGCCCGCGGTCGGGCGGGACACCGTTCTGTGGAGAACCCCGTTCGCCCACAGCCGGACCGACGACGGTCCTCGGAACTCGACGCAGGCCGTATCCTGGTCGCATGGCACGCAGCAGTTCACAAGGTACGGCGGCGAAGGAGCCGGGTCGTCTCAAGCAGATGTACCAGGTCTTCACGATGACCCGTCGGGCGGACCCGAGCTCCGTCTGGTGGTTCGCACTGGCATTCGTCGTCCCGGTGGTCCTGGGCGTTCTGCTCGCACTGCTCCTGCCCGGACAGAACTGGCTCGCGATCACCCTCTGGATCGTCGCGGGCGTCCTGCTCGGCGTGCTGCTCTTCCTGATCGTCCTCGGCCGGCTCGCCGAGCGCGCTGCCTACTCGCAGATCGCGGGGCAGCCCGGCGCCGTCGGTGCCGTCCTGTCGAACTCGCTCCGTCGCCAGTGGCGCTCGAGCGAGATGCCCGTCGCGGTGCACGGTCGTTCGCAGGCCGCGGTCTACCGGGCGGTGGGCACCCCGGGTGTCGTCCTCATCACCGAGGGCCAGCGCGGCAACCTCAACCGCCAGGTCGACGAGGAGCGCCGCAAGGTCCAGCGCATTGTCCCGAACGTGCCCGTGCACGTCGTGCACGTGGCGAGTGGCGCGGACGACAAGGCTGACGACGCCGTCACGCTGCACAAGCTCCCCCGTGCGATGAACAAGTTCAAGAAGGCACTCAACCGCAACGAGGTCCTGGCGGTCGCGAACCGGCTCGACTCGCTCACGCAGAGCCCCGCCGCGTCGATCCCGAAGGGCATGGACCCGATGCGTGCCCGCGCCGGCCGTCCGCGCTGAGCGACTCCCCCGTCCACCGAGAACGCCCCCGACCGTGCCAGGTCGGGGGCGTTCCGCGTGCGGGCTGCGTGGCGGAGTCGGCTCTGGACGCGGCGAGGCCCGGCTCGGCTCGGCTCGGCTCGGCTCGGTCCGACTGACGGCGCACGGTGCCGGCCTCGTCAGCCCGTGCGAAGTTGGCGGCACCGTGCGAGCCTGCAGCGCCGCACCGAGCGGGCAACCTCGCACCGGCCGGACGACCACGCACCGTGCGGCACCGGCCGGCGGGCTTCGTCGCACGCGGCGCACGGTGCCGGCCTCGCCAGCCCGTGCGAAGTTGGCGGCACCGTGCGAGCCTGCAGCGCCGCACCGAGCGGGCAATCTCGCACCGGCCGAACAACCACGCACCGTGCGGCACCGGACGGCGGGCCCCATCGGACGCGATGCACGGTGCCGGTCACGCCAATCCGTGCGAGGTTGGCGACACCGTGCGAGCCTGCAGCGCCGCGCGGAGCGGGCAACCTCGCGCCGGCCGAACAACCACGCACCGTGCGGACAGAACACCGTGCAGACTGAGCGCGCCGGCGCGCCGCCCCGCGCCTCCGCCCCGCGCCGGCGCCCCGCGCCCCCGCGCGTCAGCGCCGGACGAGCACCGTGCCCGCGATCCGGTCGTGCGCCCCGCGACTGTCGCGGTCGATGATCAACGCCGGCACGACCAGGCAGAGCAGCAGCGTCCGCACCACGGGCCGCCAGACCCCGACGTACCCGCCGCGCATCGGCACCACCCGGAGCCCGACGCAGATGTGCCCGAACGACCCGGACAGCAGGCAGATGAACAGGATCTGCAGCGACGCGAAGATCGCGATCTGGATCCACGAGTGCGCGATGTCGCCGGAGCCGTTCACCGGCGACCACACCCCGGTCACGTACGCCACGAGGTCCGCGAGTGCACCGTCGATGAGCAGGGCCACGACGCGACGGCCGATCCGCCCCACGCTGCGCGGCCCCTCCTCGGGCAGACCGAGGTCCTTCCCCGGCCAGCCGTCCGGGTGCCCCGATCCCCCGGAGGACGACGCGGACGACGAACTGGTGCTGCGGGCCATGCCCCAAGCGTAGGCGAACCGGTCGACGTAACACGCACGAAACAATCCAGTCATGTCCGGGAAACCCTGTGTCAATAGCCTCGTCGGAGGGTGCACCCGCGGCACCTCCACATCACCCAAACCCCCAGGAGATCGACACACATGTTCAGCGATTCCTCCGAGGTCCTGGCCTTCATCAAGGACACGGACGTCAAGTTCCTCGACATCCGCTTCACCGACCTGCCCGGCGTGCAGCAGCACTTCAACATCCCGGCATCCACGGTCGACGAGGACTTCTTCTCGGTCGGTCAGCTCTTCGACGGTTCCTCGATCCGCGGCTTCGCGTCGATCCACGAGTCGGACATGCAGCTCATCCCTGACGTGACCACGGCGTACATCGACCAGTTCCGCGCCGAGCGCACGCTGATCATGATCTTCGACATCTACAACCCGCGGAACGGCGAGATCTACGGTCGCGACCCGCGCCAGGTGGCCAAGAAGGCGGAGAAGTACCTCGCGTCGACGGGCATCGCGGACACCGCGTTCTTCGCCCCCGAGGCCGAGTTCTACATCTTCGACGACGTCCGCTACTCGGTCACCCAGAACAAGTCGTTCTACTCGGTCGACTCCGAAGAGGGCGCGTGGAACACCGGCCGCGAGGAAGAGGGCGGCAACCTCGCCAACAAGACCCCGTACAAGGGCGGCTACTTCCCCGTCTCGCCGGTCGACAAGACGGCGGACCTGCGCGACGACATCACCCTCAAGCTGATCGAGGCGGGCTTCGAGCTCGAGCGCTCGCACCACGAGGTGGGCACCGGCGGCCAGCAGGAGATCAACTACAAGTTCGACACGATGGTCCACGCCGCGGACGACATCCTGAAGTTCAAGTACATCGTCAAGAACACGGCCGACCAGTGGGGCAAGGTCGCCACGTTCATGCCGAAGCCGCTCTTCGGAGACAACGGCTCGGGCATGCACACCCACCAGTCGCTCTGGAGCGACGGCAAGCCGCTGTTCTACGACGAGAACGGCTACGGCGGCCTCTCGGACGTCGCCCGCTGGTACATCGGCGGCATCCTCAAGCACGCTCCGGCGCTGCTCGCCTTCACCAACCCGTCGATCAACTCGTACCACCGTCTGGTGAAGGGCTTCGAGGCCCCGGTCAACCTGGTCTACTCGGCCGGCAACCGCTCCGCCGCGATCCGCATCCCGATCACGGGCACGAACCCCAAGGCCAAGCGCATCGAGTTCCGCGCGCCGGACGCCTCGGGCAACCCGTATCTCGCGTTCGCCGCGCAGCTCATGGCGGGCCTCGACGGCATCCAGAACCGCATCGAGCCGCACGAGCCGGTCGACAAGGACCTCTACGAGCTCCCCCCGGAGGAGGCCAAGGGCATCCCCCAGGTCCCGGGCTCGCTCGACGAGGCGCTCGACGCGCTCGAGGCCGACCACGAGTTCCTCGTGAAGGGCAACGTCTTCACCGAGGACCTCATCCAGACCTGGATCGACTACAAGCGTGAGAACGAGATCCTCCCGCTCGCCCAGCGCCCGCACCCGTTCGAGTACGAGCTCTACTTCGGCGTCTGACACGCACCGCACCACGAACGCCCCCGCACCGGTCTCCGGCGCGGGGGCGTTCCGCTGTGCCGAGACTCAGCAGGGCGGACGTCACGCGGGGCGCAGCACCGCGCAGGTGTCCGCATGGCCGAGTCTCGTCGCCGGGCCCGGCCGTGCGGATGGAGACGTGACCGCCTGGAGGCGGGGGGGGGGGGGGGGGGGCCCCCCCGCCCCCCCCCCCCCCCCCCCCCCGGGGGGCCCCGCCGGTACGTTCCCTCCCCACCCCCCGCGGTTGGCGGCACTGGTGGGGGGGTCCGGGGGCGAAACCACCCGCCTGTACCCCCCGATTCCAC
>NZ_JBFPFM010000071.1:0-6540 GCF_047977705.1 Curtobacterium sp. LFS084 | reverse complement strand
GCGCCGACCGACGCGGCGCCCGCGGCGCCGACCGACGCGGCGCCCGCGGCGCCGACCGACGCGACCACCGCCGGGCCGCAGGCCGGACCCGGGGAGGCGAGCAGCGCCTCCAGGCCCGTCACCGACACGTTCGCGAGGGTCCTCGATCCCGTCACCGGTACCGTCCGGACCCTCGCCGACGCGCGCCCCGTCACCACCGTCGTGCACACGCTCGACGGCGTGGTCGGCGGCGTCCCGGTCGTCCGGTCCGTGCTCGGTGGCGACACCCTCGGGACCGTCACCGGCCCGGTCGCCGGGCTCGTGGACGACACCCTCGGCGACGTCGGCGCGGTCGTCGGCTCGGTCCCGCAGGTCGTCACCGACCTGCCCCCGACGGTGGACGGCGTCCTGCCGGGAGGCGCGGATCCCGTCGTTGACGTCCCCACCGGCCCGGTGGGCGGCGGGTCCACGACCCCCGTCGCGTCCGTCCCGCCGCCGACGGCCTCCGCACCGCACACCGCGGGTGCCGGCGCCCGGGCCGTCGTCCCCGACCCAGCCGCGCACCGTCCCGCGGCCGGCGGCCCCGTGTCCGCGGACCCGACGGCCGCGGCCTCGACGTCGACCGTTCGGGACGCGACGTACGGCGGGCGGGCACTCCTCGTCCCGGTGGGGCACGGCGTCACGTTCGACGGCCCCGCGGGCCCCTCCGGAGCGGGTGCCCTCGGCGGCAGCGCTGCCGGTTCCGCCGGGTCGGCAGCAGCCGTCGGCATCGTCGGTTCCGACGACCAGGTCTCCCTCGCCGCGGGGTCACGCGGCACCCTCTCAAACGACGCCGTCCCCGCGTCGGTCGTCGGCGAGCACGACGTCGCCCCTGACTGAGATCGGTGCGCCTGTCCGGCACGGCAGGCACGCACCACCGGCCGCCTCCTGCGGTCGGCCCACATCTCACCTCGATCAGGGAGCAACGATCATGAACAAGTACGTCTCGAGAGGGCTCTGGTTCGCCCTCTTCGTCGGCGGTCTGACGCTCGGGGGTGCGGTCGCGGCGAACGCGGCGACGACCTCCGGTGCGGACGGCACCGCCTCGGGCACGCAGGTGGCGCCGTCGATCGACGCGCCGGTGTCCGCGACCGGCAACGCACTCGGGGTCCTCGGGGACGCCGTGTCGTCGGTCACCCGACCCGCAGCGCCGGCGACTCCGGCCGCACCGTCGTCCTCGGCTCCGGCTCCTGCCGCGTCGCCGTCCACGTCGGGCGCTGACGGCATCGCGTCCGGGACCCAGGTGGTGCCCGCGGTGACCGCGCCCGTGCAGGTCTCGGGCAACGCGATCGCGGTCGGTGGCGACGCTGCCGCTGCCGCAACACCCGCTGCTGCCCCGGCTGCTCCGGCTGCTCCGGCTGCAGCACCCGCCGCGGCGCCGACGACCTTTGGCTCGGACGGCACGGCGTCGGGCACGCAGGTCGCGCCGGTGGTGGCCGTCCCGGTGACGGTGTCGGGCAACGGCATCGGCCTCGTCGGCGACGGCACCTCGGCAGGGGCAACCGCTCCGGCGACCGGGACCAGGACGTCGACCGCGGGTGGTTCGACCTCCGGGTCGGACGGCACGGCCTCGGGCACGCAGGTGTCCCCGGTGGTGTCGGTCCCCGTGACGATCGGTGGGAACGGCATCGGCCTCGTCGGTGACGGGACGAGCACGGGTTCGACGAGCCCGGCGACCGGGACCACGACGCCGACCGCTGGTGGTTCGACCTCCGGCAGCGACGGAGTGCTCTCGGGGACGCAGGTCCTCGGTGCGGTCGCGGTGCCGGTGACGGTGTCGGGCAACGGCATCGGGCTGCTCGGTGACGGCACCTCGACCGGGGCAGCGACCCCGGCGACCGCGACGAGCACGCCGGCCGCGGGTGGTTCCACCTCGGGTGCGGACGGCACGGCCTCGGGCACGCAGGTGTCCCCGGTGGTGTCCGTCCCGGTGACCATCGGCGGGAACGGCATCGGCGTCCTCGGCGACGGCACGAGCTCGGGCTCGGGCTCGACCGCCCCGACCAGCGGGACCACGACGCCCACCACGGGAGGCTCCACCTCCGGTGACGGGGGACTCCTGTCGGGCAGCCAGGTCACGCCGGTCATCAGCGTCCCGATCACCGTCGGCGGCAACGGGATCGGCATCGTGGGCGACGGCACCAGCACCACCACCACGCCCGGTGACGGCACGACGCCCGGTGGCGGCACCGACCCCGGTGACGGCACCACGCCCGGTGGCGGCACCGACCCCGGCGACGGCACCACGCCCGGTGACGGCACGACGCCCGGCGGCGGCACCGGCGCCGGCGACGGCACCACACCCGGAACGGTGACCGCCCCCGCGACGGTGACCGACGTCGCCGCGGTGACCAGCGCCTCCCGGACCGCGACGCTCGTCGCCACCACGACCGGCACCGCGACCGTCGCCCAGGCCGCCGCGGACGGGCCGGGCACGCAGCCGGCCCTGGCGTACACGGGAGCGCCGTCGCCGGCCCTCCCGGCGGCCCTCGCCCTGCTGCTGCTCCTCGCCGGAGCGGCGACCATGGTGCTGCGCCGGCAGCACTGACGTCGGGCGGACCGTGAGGGGCACCGTGCCGCGGTGCCCCTCACACCCGAGTCCGCGGACAGCTGGACGCATGCCGAAGGCTGCCTGGGAGCCGACAATGGTGAACCTGTGCGGAGCAGAAGCGCCTCCGGGGCCGCCCGGCAGCGGGGCAGCGCCACGATGAGAGCGTGTTCCACGACCTCCTGCGCATCCCCATCACGGGCTCCAACGTCCTCGTGCCGGTCGACGTCATCGCCGCCGCACTCGTCGTGTGGGCGCTCCTCGCCCGGCCGAGGTCGCTCGGCCGGGTGCTCGTCCGGGTCGCCGCCCTCGTGGTCGGTGCCGCCGTCGGGCTGGCGCTCGTCTGGTGGTTCGGGGACGTCCAGGACGCGTTCGGTGTCGCCTTCACCCCGGTGACCCGCATGTGGGTCGCCTTCGCGTGTGCCGGCCTGCTGCTGCTCGTCGTGCTGCTCGTGCAGGGTGGCTGGACCGGTCGGGTGGTCGCGGTCGCCGCGGCCGCGAGCCTGCTGCTCGCGGCGGGGCTCGGGGTCAACGTCGACTTCGGCTTCTACAAGAACGTCGAGCAGGCCATCGCGACGAACCCCTACAAGACCCGGGACCTCGCCGAGCGCAACCCGACGGTGCAGCGGCTGGTCGACCTGCACGACTGGCACGCACCCGCGGACATGCCGAAGCGGGGCGAGACCTTCAGCGTGAAGATCCCCGGCACGATCTCGCACTTCCACGCACGGAAGGCCGTCGTCTGGCTGCCGCCGGCCGCCCAGGTGCAGAACGCTCCGGCGCTCCCCGTGCTCGTGGCGCTCTCCGGGCAGCCCGGCGAGCCGTCCGACCTCTTCCAGACCGGGAACATGGGGCAGTACCTCGACCGGTACGCTGCAGCCCACGACGGCCTCGCGCCGATCGTCGTCGCGCCGGACCAGCTCGGCGCGCCGAACCGCAACCCGATGTGCGTCGACTCCCGGCGCCTCGGCCGCAGTGAGACCTACGTCATGACCGACACCGTCGACTGGATCCGCAAGCACCTCGCGGTCGCCACCGCGCCCTCGGGATGGGGCGTCGTCGGGTTCTCCGAGGGGGCGACGTGCGCCATGCAGTTCTCGTCGGCCCACCCGGACGTCTTCGGGTCGACCCTGGCGATCTCCAGCGAGCTCGCACCGAAGAACGGCAGCCTGCAGCACACCATCGCGGTCGGGTTCGACGGGTCCAGGTCGGCGTACGACGCGGCGACGCCGATCGCCGAGATGCGCGCGCACGGCCGCTACGCCGACCACCTCGTCGTCTTCGGGGTCGGTGGCGACGACGCCCCGTACAAGGCGTCCACCGCCACGCTCCGGGCAGCGGCCGAGGCTGAGGGCATCAGCACGCAACTGGTCGTGTCGCCGGGCTCGGCGCACGACTGGAACACCGTGCGGTACGTCCTCGCGCACGGTCTGCCGTCGGTGCTCGCGCACCTCGGTCTCCCCGCGAACGGACCGCTGTGAGCGCCGCCACCGGCAGGGTGTCCCAGGCGGTGTCGACCGTCCGCCGCCTCGTCGTGACGCGTCCGGTCACCACCGCGATCGTCGTCCTCGTGCTCGCGACCTCGACGCTCGCGTTCGTCCTCCGCCTGCAGCACGGCGCGCAGGCGACGGTGTTCGGGCCGTTCCGCGTCTTCGCCGCCTCGACCGGCGTCCTCGCCCTGCTGGTGACGCTCGCCGGGGTGGTCGTCCTCGTCGGGTCGTCGGAGCGGCTGATGGGGTCGTGGCGGACGGCGCTGGCGTTCGTGGTGACGACGATCGTGGGCACGGGGATCGCCGCGTTCGCCGTGCTCGTCGACCTCGACGGTCGGGGTGCGGTGCCGATGGTGCTCGGCCGGGCCACGAGCTTCGACCCGTGGACCGCCATCGTCGGCACGGTCGTCACCGCGAGTGCCTTCGCGGGCACACTGTGGCGCCGCCGGATCCGGGTGAACGCGCTGGCCGTGGTGGCCGCGCTGCTGCTGTACGCCGGGCACGTCTCCGACCTGTCCGCCGTCCTCGCCGCGGCCGCCGGCTGGGTGCTCGGCGAGCTCCTCCGCCGCACCCCGAAGCGGCAGGGCTGGGTGCGGAGCTCGCACCGCGAGACCCGGGTGCTGCTCGGCACCGCCGTGCTCGTGTCCGCCGTCGGCCCGGTCATCGCGCTCGTCTCCCGCGCGCGCGTCGGGCTCCTCGCGCCGATCGCCGCGGTCGTCGGCCAGGGGCCGGTGTCGCCCGTGCGGGGGTGCCGGTCGGACGGGGTGCCGGGGGAGTGCCTCCGCGGCCTCCTCACGTTCCACACGACGAGCCCCTGGACCCTCCTGCTCGCCGTGGCGCCGCTCCTCGTGCTCGTCGTCGGCGGCCTCGGACTCTTCCGCGGCAGCCGGTTCGCGGTGTGGCTCGTGGTGGTCGTCGACACCGTGACCGCCGTCGCCGCGGCGATCACGTACGGCCTCGTCCCGGGGCGCACCGTCGCGCTGCACGGCGTCCAGGACCCGTTCGTCACGGACGTGTCGATCGTCGCGTCCATCATCGTCCCGCTCGGCACCGCCGTCGTCCTCGTCCTGCTGCGGCGGTCGTTCACGGTCCTCACCAGTCGACGCCGTGTCGTGACCTTCGCGGTGACCGTCGGGGCGGCGGCCATCGGCCTCGTCGTCGTCGTGCTCGTCGTCGCAGCGTCGTCGGCACACCACGTCGAGGACCCGCTGCGCCTGGCGCTCGCCGTGCTCGGACCCCTCGCGCCGGTCAGCTCGTGGGACCGGCTGCCGTCCCTCGACCACGCGCTCCGGCTCGTGCTCGGGCTGAGCGGACCGGTGCTCTGGACGGTCGTCGCGATCGCCGCCGTCCGGCCGACCGGTGCCGTCGAGCCCGACGCGGACGCCGACGCCACGCACGCCGACCGCGAGCGCGCCCGGGCCCTGCTCGTCGCCGGCGGCGGAGACGCCTTCGGCTGGATGACGACCTGGCAGGGGAACGCCTACTGGTTCGCCGAGGACGGTCGCGCCGGCGTCGCCTTCCGCCGGAACGGCCGGGTCGCGGTGACGGTCGGCGGGCCGTTCGGCTGGCCCGACGCGCGAGCGGCCGCGATGACCGCCTTCGCCCGGTGGTGCGACGACAACGGGTGGACCGCGGTCTTCTACGGGATCGGTGCGGAGACGGCCGGTGTCCTCACTGCGCAGGGGTGGGGCACCCTCCCCGTCGCCGAGGACGCCGACTTCGACCCCCGCACCTGGACCACGAGCGGGAAGAAGAAGCAGGACGTCCGGACCTCGGTGAACAAGGCGGCACGCGAGGGCCTCACCGCCACCTGGTCGAGCTGGCAGCAGCTGCCGGCGGCCACCACGAGGCAGATCGAGGCCATCTCGGAGGAGTGGGTCGCCGAGCGCGAGCTCCCCGAGATGGGCTTCACCCTCGGCGGGGTCGACGAGATGCGCGACCCCGCCGTGCGCACCCTCGTCGCGCAGGACGAGGAGGGCACCGTCCTCGCGGTCACGAGCTGGCTGCCCGGGCACCGCGACGGCCGGGTCGTGGCCTGGACGCTCGACGTCATGCGTCGCACGCCGGCCGCTCCGAACGGGGTGATGGAGTTCCTCGTCGCGAGTGCCGCCGACCGGATGCGCGAGGACGGGATCGAGCGGCTGAGCCTGTCCGCCGCGCCGCTCGCCCAGGCCGCCGAGAGCGCCCAGCCGGCGGACGGCGTGCAGAGCCTGCTCGACCTCGTCGGCGGAGTGCTCGAGCCGGTGTACGGGTTCCGGTCGCTGCTGCGCTTCAAGCAGAAGTTCGGTCCCGACCTGCACCCGCTCGTGCTCGCCTACCCGGACCCCGTCGCGCTGCCGTCGATCGGGATCGCCGTGGTCCGCGCGTACCTGCCCGACCTGTCGCTCCGGCAGGCGGTGGCGCTGGCCCGCGGACGCGGCTGAGCGCGCCACGCGGGGCCGGGAGGCGCGGCGGCGGTCCGCCCCGCGGCCCACGGCACCGACC
>NZ_JBFPFM010000070.1:0-7093 GCF_047977705.1 Curtobacterium sp. LFS084 | reverse complement strand
GGGCGTGCCTGGCCGTTTAGGGCGGACCTGGTCGTTACACACGCCCCGGTAAGCCCCATTACGCTCACCATAGCGGCGGGTATGGGGATGTACGTCGCGACGGGCGCACGGACGGGCACAGGGGGGGGGGGGGGGCCCCGCCGCCCCCCCGCCTCCTGTCCGTCAGGGGTCGGCTACCGACCCAGGAACTTCTGCAGCGACGCGAGCTCTTCCTCGGTCGGCGCCTTGCCGCCCTTGCCGCCGCCGAGTCCGAGACCGGACCCCTTCGGCGCCTGCTGCGGTGCCGCGGCGGCACCCGCGGCGAGCGCCGCGCGCTTCGCCGGGTTGCCGACCTTGGACTTCTTCTTGCCGCCCTGCTGCTGCTTCTTGCCACCGTGCATGCCGGGGATCGGCCCCATGCCGGGCATCTGCGGGACCCCGCCGCGGGCGACGGTCTTCATCATCTTCGCGGCCTGCTCGAACCGGTTCACGAGGGCGTTGACCTCGGTCACGGTGGATCCGGCACCCTTGGCGATGCGGAGGCGGCGGGAGCCGTTGAGGAGCTTCGGCAGCTCGCGCTCCTGCGGGGTCATCGACTGGATGATCGCCTCGGTCCGGACGATCTCGCGCTCGTCGAAGTTGTCGAGCGCCTCGCGCATGCCCTTGGCGCCGGGGAGCATGCCGAGCATGCCCTTGATCGAGCCGGCCTTGCGGAGCTGCTGCATCTGCTCGAGGAAGTCGTTGAGCGTGAACGAGTCGCTCGCGATCTTCTCGGCGACCTTGCGCGCTTCTTCCTCGTCGAAGGCGCCCTGTGCCTGCTCGATGAGGGAGAGGATGTCGCCGAGGTCGAGGATGCGGCTCGCCATGCGGTCGGGGTGGAACGGCTCGAAGTCGTCGAGCCCCTCACCCGTGGAGGCGAACATGATCGGACGCCCGGTCACGCTGGCGACCGACAGGGCTGCACCACCGCGGGCGTCGCCGTCGAGCTTCGAGAGGACGACGCCGGTGAAGTCGACGCCTTCCTGGAAGGCGCGGGCGGTGTTGACCGCGTCCTGACCGATCATCGCGTCGATGACGAACAGGACCTCGTCGGGGTCGACGGCCTTGCGGATGTTCGCGGCCTGCTTCATGAGCTCGGCGTCGACGCCGAGACGACCGGCGGTGTCCACGATGACGGTGTCGTACTGCTGGTCGACGGCGGCCTTGATGGCGTTCTTCGCGACCTTGACCGGGTCGCCGACGCCGTTGCCGGGCTCCGGCGCGAAGACGTGCACACCCGCCTGCTCGCCCACGACCTGCAGCTGCTGCACGGCGTTCGGACGCTGGAGGTCCGCCGCGACGAGCATCGGCGTGTGGCCGTCCTTCTTGAGCCACTTGCCGAGCTTGCCCGCGAGCGTGGTCTTGCCGGCGCCTTGGAGGCCCGCGAGCATGATGACCGTCGGGGGCCGCTTGGCGAACTCGAGGCGACGCTGCTGGCCGCCGAGGATGCCGACGAGTTCCTCGTTGACGATCTGGACGACCTGCTGCGCCGGGTTCAGCGCGCGGTTGACCTCGTCGGAGAGGGCCCGCTCGCGGACGGCTGCGGTGAACGCCTTGACGACCTCGAGCGCGACGTCGGCGTCGAGGAGCGCCCGCCGGATCTCGCGGACGGTGCCGTCGACGTCGGACGGAGTCAGCCGACCCTTGCTCCGCAGGTTGCGGAAAGTCTCGGTCAGCCGATCGGAGAGTGAACCGAATTGCGCCATGATCCGTCGATTCTACAAGGCCCCGCCCGGAGGCTCTCGCCCGTTCACCGCAGGAGGACGCCCTCGGCGAGTTCCACCGTCGCGCCGAGCCCGAGATCGACCACCACCGGAGCCGACGACGGGGCCCGGTCGAGCGTCGGGAACCACTGCCGACCGGGCGACACCAGGATGAGCAGCCCGTGGACATCGCCGACGGGGGCGAAGTCGGGCCCCGGCGGGTTGGCGTAGGGGTCGAGTCCGTGCAGGCTGAGGGCCTCGACCGACCCGAGGACGTCCGGGACGGCGATGCCGACCTCACTGACCGACACGAGCAGCGGAGCGAGCGGCGCGGCGTCCCCGTCGGCCGGTGCGGCCTGCCCGTCGGTCGGTGCGGCCTGCCCGTCGATCGGCGCGGCGTCCCCGGCGGGGAGTCGTCGTCGCTCGATGAGCTCGAGCAGCTGCCGGTCGGGGCCCTCGAAGTACACCGAGCGCGAGTCCCAGCCCGCCGGCCCCTCGAACTCGTCGACACCGTCCGCCCCGAGCACCGTCGCGACCGCTGCCACCCGGCGCTTCGCGTCCGCGAACGTCCCGGTCGGGATCGTGAACGCGAAGTGGTGCGCCCCGGTCATCCGGTCGAACGCCCGGAAGACGAGCTGCGACGCCCCGATGGTGACCCGGACCGAGTCGGCGTCCCTGACGACGGCACACCCGAGTCGCTCGTAGAAGCGGGCGGTGTCGTCGAGGGAGCGGGTGGCGAGCTGGACCTGGCGGATGTGCATGGCCTCACCCGACACCCTCAACCGCGCTTCAAGTCAAGCCCCGGACTCCCGTCCGTTGCGTGCACCTCCGGTGGATCGACCGCCGACGCACCTCGTTGTTGGACGGAGTACAGAAACTGTCGTAGCCTGGCGCCCATGCCGGAACTCGACATCGTGCGCCCGTCCGGGTTGCTGGACCACGCCGAGGGACTCGCACTGCAGCGGTCCCTCCACGCCGACGTCGTCGCCGGCCGCTCCCCCGGGGCGATCGTCCTCTGCGAGCACCCGTCCGTGTACACCGCGGGGCGTCGCACCGAACCGTCCGACCTGCCGACCGACGGCTCCCCCGTCGTCGAGGTGGACCGCGGCGGCCGGATCACCTGGCACGGACCGGGCCAGCTCGTCGCGTACCCGATCGTCCGGCTCGCCGCACCCCTCGACGTCGTCGCCTGGGTGCGAGACCTCGAGCAGGTCATCGTCGACGTCGCTGCGTCGGTCGGGGTGCACGCCGAGCGGGTCGAGGGGCGCAGCGGCGCCTGGGTGCCCGGCCCGGCCGGCGTCCCGCACGCCAAGGTCGGCGCGATCGGGCTGCACGTCGCCGAGGGCGTGACGAGCCACGGCATCGCGATCAACTGCACGAACAGCCTCGAGCCGTACGCCGCGATCGTCCCGTGCGGCATCGCCGACGCCGGCGTCACCACGCTGACCGCCGCCGCGGGCCGACCGGTCACCGTCGACGAGCTCGCCCCCGGGGTCGCGCGCCGGGTCCAGGAGGCCGTCGACGGCATGCACAGCGGCGACCGCATCCGACGACAGGAGACCCTCGTATGACCCTCGCCCCCGAAGGACGCCGGATGCTCCGCGTCGAGGCCCGGAACGCCGCGACGCCGATCGAGACGAAGCCGGAGTGGATCAAGACCCGCGCGACGCAGGGTCCGGCGTTCCGCGAGCTGTCCGGGCTCGTGCGCGACCAGCAGCTCCACACCGTCTGCCAGGAGGCCGGCTGCCCGAACATCTTCGAGTGCTGGGAGGACCGCGAGGCCACGTTCCTCATCGGCGGCTCCCAGTGCACGCGGCGGTGCGACTTCTGCCAGATCGACACCGGCAAGCCCGAACCACTCGACCGCGACGAGCCCCGCCGGGTCGCCGACTCGGTCGTGTCGATGGGCCTGAAGTACGCCACGGTCACCGGGGTCGCCCGGGACGACCTGCCCGACGGTGGCTCCTGGCTCTACGCCGAGACGATCCGCCAGATCCACGAGCACTCCCCCGGCACCGGCGTCGAGATCCTCGTGCCGGACTTCAACGGCCGCCCGGACCAGCTCGGCCAGGTCTTCGACGCCCGCCCCGAGGTCTTCGCCCACAACGTCGAGACGGTCCCCCGGATCTTCAAGCGGATCCGGCCGGCGTTCACGTTCGCGCGCTCCCTCGACGTCATCACGCAGGGGCGCGACGCGGGGCTCGTCACGAAGTCGAACCTCATCCTCGGCATGGGCGAGGAGCGCGACGAGGTCATCGACGCGCTCGAGCAGCTCCACGAGGCGGGCACGGACATCATCACCCTCACGCAGTACCTCCGGCCGTCGACGCGGCACCTGCCGGTCGCTCGGTGGGTGAAGCCGGAGGAGTTCGTCGACCTCCGCGAGATCGCCGAGGACATCGGGTTCTCCGGCGTGCTCGCCGGGCCGCTCGTCCGGTCGTCCTACCGGGCGGGTCGACTCTGGGCACGAGCCACGGTCGCCCGCGGCGGCACGGTCCCCGCGCACCTGTCACACCTGCTCGACGAGGCCCCCGGCCGACAGGCCGTCTGACCGGCGACCGGCGACCGGCGGCCGGCGACCGGCGGCCGGCGGCCGGCGGCCGGCGGGCCGAGACTCGGCTCCGCGGACGACTTCGCGACGGCCCGACCGCGGAACTGTCCGCCCAGCCGAGTCTCGGGTCGGCACCACAGGACGAAACGGGAGGCACGGTGCCAGCTGGCACCGTGCCTCCCGTCTCGTCAGGTGCCCCGGATCAGGGCGCCGCCGTCGCTACGCGCGACCGCGGATGCTCCGGAGGAGCCAGCCGATGACCGCCAGCAGGATGAGCACGATGCCCACCCAGAGCAGGAACTTCAGCGCACCGACGAAGATGCCGCTGAAGAGCAGGACGAGGCCGACGATGATCGCGATGATCAGCAGTGCGGGCATGAGGGTCTCCAATCCCTGGAACGAGACCGAGCGGATGCCCGGGCCGACAGGGACGCTACTCGCCCGGCGGCGTTCGCGTTCGCTGACGGGTGTCGCGCACCCGACGAGACGGTGCCCGTCAGCCGACGAGGTTCTGCACGAACACGTGCGGGGTGAACCCGGTGAGGTCGTTGATGCCCTCGCCCTGACCGATGAGCTTGATCGGGATGCCCGTCTTCTCCTGCACGCTGAGCACGAACCCGGCCTTCGCGGACCCGTCGAGCTTCGTGATGACGAGGCCGGTGACCCCGGCGCCCTCGATGAACGCCTGCGCCTGGGCCAGCCCGTTCTGGCCGGTGGTCGCGTCGAGCACGAGCAGCACCTCGGCGATCTCGGTCTGCTTCTCGACGACGCGCTTGATCTTCGTCAGCTCGTCCATGAGGCCGGCCTTGGTGTGCAGCCGGCCGGCGGTGTCGATGACGACGATCTCGGTGCTGTCGCGGATCGCCTTCTCGACGGTCTGGTAGGCGACGGACGCCGGGTCCTGCCCGGGCTGGGACGGCCGGACGACGTCGACGCCGGCGCGTGCCGCCCAGGTCGCGACCTGCTCCACCGCGGCGGCTCGGAAGGTGTCGGCCGCGCCGACGAGCACGGTGCGGTCGTAGGTCTTCAGGAACTTGGCGAACTTGCCGATCGTCGTGGTCTTGCCGACGCCGTTCACCCCGACGACCAGCACGACGGCGGGCCGGTTGCTGAGCTTCAGCGTCGTGTCGAGCTTCGACAGCCGTTCCTCGAGCACCTCGCGGAGCATGCGCTGCAGGTCCGCGGGGTCGGTCGTGCCGTACCGGTCGACGCGCGTGTGCAGCTCCTCGATGATCTCGTCGGCGATGTCCGGACCGAAGTCCGCGCCGATGAGCGCCGTCTCGAGGTCCTCCCACGTGGTCTCGTCGATCGTCTTGCGCTGGAACAGCCCGCGCAGCCGGGAGGACAGTGACCAGGAACTCGCCATGTTCCCAGCTTAGAGCGCGGCGCACGTGCGCTGTGCCCGGTACGCTCGGGAACACGAAGGGGAGTATTCCTCCTCGGTGTCCCCGTCAGTACGGTCCGGAACGATCCGGACCCGGGGCGCCGGTCGTGGTCGACACATCGTGCGGACCGCGGCGGAAGAGACCTTCAGGCCTCGGCGTACCCACCAACCGGATGCGCCCCCGACCTGAAGGAAACCCGTGGACGTCCCACTCATCGTCTGGCTCCTCACCATCGCCGGCATCCTCGGCCTGCTGGTGTTCGACTTCTTCTCGCACGTGCGGACCCCGCACGTGCCGCACATCAAGGAATCCGCGTTCTGGTCGGCGTTCTACGTCGGGCTCGCGATCCTGTTCGGTGTCGGCATCCTCGTCTTCGGCGGCGGGCAGGCCGGTGGTGAGTACTTCGCCGGCTGGCTGACCGAGAAGGCGCTGTCGGTCGACAACCTGTTCGTCTTCCTCATCATCATGTCGAGCTTCGCCGTGCCGAAGGAGTACCAGCAGAAGGTGCTCCTGGTGGGCGTCGCGATCGCCCTCGTCGCCCGCGGTGTGTTCATCGCGCTCGGCGTCACGATCATCGAGAACTTCTCGTGGGTGTTCTACCTGTTCGGTGCACTGCTGTTCTGGCTCGCCTGGTCCCAGGCGCGGAGCGGCAACGACCACGGCAGCGAGGGCGACTCCCGTCTCATCCGGACGCTCCGCAAGGTCATCCCGACCACCGAGGACTACCACGGCGACAAGCTGACGGCCCGCGTCGACGGCAAGCGCCTCTTCACCCCGATGCTGCTCGTGATGGTCGCCATCGGCCTCACCGACGTGCTGTTCGCGCTCGACTCGATCCCCGCGATCTTCGGGCTGACGCAGGACGCCTTCATCGTGTTCACCGCGAACGCGTTCTCGCTGCTGGGTCTCCGACAGCTGTACTTCCTCATCGCGGGACTGCTCGAGCGTCTCATCTACCTCGGCCAGGGCCTCGCGGTCATCCTCGGCTTCATCGGCGTCAAGCTCGTCTTCCACGCCATGCACGTCAACGAGCTGCCGTTCATCAACGGCGGCGAGCACATCGAGTGGGCCCCCGAGATCCCGATCTGGTTCTCGCTGGGCTTCATCATGCTGACCATCGCGGTCGCCACGGTGGCCTCGCTCGTGGTGTCGAAGCGCCGCCAGGAGCGCGGGCTCACCCCGACGGGCGAGCCGAAGGAGGCCGTCGAGGCCGACGCGAAGTAGTCGTCACCACCTGACGGACAGGAGGCGGGGGGGGGGGGGGGGCGCGGCCCCCCGGGCCGGCCGGGGGCCCGGCCGCCCCCCCCCCCCCCCCGTGTCGGCCCGTGGCCCCGCGCGACCCGCCCCAACCCCCGGTTGGGGCGGGCCCAACCGTTCCCGGGCAGGTGTCGGTTTTATCTGCGGCGCAGCGCGAAACGCGCCGCGCTATGCGACAG
>NZ_JBFPFM010000069.1:0-7207 GCF_047977705.1 Curtobacterium sp. LFS084 | reverse complement strand
CGGTTGCGCCGCGCGCGCCGCGCGCACCCCTCATGCCGCGCGCCGCGCGCCGCGCGGCGAACCACGGAACCGACGTCGAACCAGGGCCGGACGGCGGTTCGACGTCGGGAACGTGGTTCGATGCGGCCCTGACGGGCGCGCACCGCGCCTCCAGGAACAGCGCAAGCCTGCGTACAACGAAAACCACACGACGCCGCGGGATCGCGTGGTTCGCACACACGTTCGTTGTGCGGCCGGCCGCTGCGGCTGCCCGCCACGGCGCGCGCGCCGGCGCGCGCCACGCGGCGAACCACGTTCCCGACATCGAACCAGGGCCGGACGGCGGTTCGACGTCGGGAACGTGGTTCGACGCGGGCCGGGCGGGAGCACGAAGCACCCGACGACCCGCCCGCGGGTTACGCGGCGCCCGGCGTCGCCGTCAGCCAGCGGAACGGGATCGTGATGGTGACCTCGGTGCCGCTGCCGGTCAGCGTGTGCCAGTCGATCGTGCCGCCGAGTTCGCCCTGGATCAGCGTCCGGACGATCTGCGTCCCGAGGCCCGATCCGACCTTGCCCTCCGGCAGGCCCCGGCCGTTGTCGCGCACCTGGATGTCGAGGTGGTCGTCGAAGCGCTCGGCCACGATCTCGACCTCGCCGTCGCGGCCGTCCAGCCCGTGCTCGACGGCGTTCGTGACGAGCTCGGTGAGCCCGAGCGCGAGCGGGGTCGCCGCCTCGGACGGGAGCACCCCGAACTCGCCCGTCTTCTTCGGACGCACGGTGGTGTTGTGGGACGCGGCGACCTCGGTCACGAGCTTCAACACGGAGTCGAACACCTCGTCGAAGTCGACGTTCTGGCTGAGGCCCGTCGACAGGGTGTCGTGCACCACGGCGATCGCGGCCACGCGGCGCATCGCGTTCTGCAGCGACGTCCGTGCTTCGTCCGAGTGGGTCCGACGGGCCTGGATGCGCAGGAGCGACGCCACCGTCTGCAGGTTGTTCTTGACCCGGTGGTGGATCTCGCGGATCGTGGCGTCCTTCGTGATGAGCTCGCGCTCCTGGTGGCGCAGCTCGGTGACGTCGCGGCACAGCACGATCGCACCGATGCGCTCACCGTGGTCGCGCAGCGGGATCGACCGCAGCGAGACGGTGACGCCCTTGGACTCGACGTCCGCGCGCCACGGGGCACGCCCGGTGACGACGAGGGGCAGCGACTCGTCCACGTCGAGCTGCGCGCCGATGAGTTCGGTGGTGACCTCGGCGAGGGACTTCCGCTCGAGCTCACCTTCGAAGCCCATCCGGTTGAAGGCGCTCAGGCCGTTCGGGCTGGCGAACGTGACGACACCGTTCGTGTCGAGGCGGAGCAGGCCGTCACTCGCGCGCGGGGCGCCACGACGCGGTCCGGCCGGCGCACCGATGTCCGGGAAGTCGCCGGTGGCGATCATGCCGAAGAGGTCGTTCGCGCTCGCGGTGAAGTTGAGCTCCTGACGGCTCGGGGTGCGCATCTCGTCCTGGTTCGAGTGCCGCGTCACGACCGCGATCGGGCGCTCGGTCGTCTCGGCGCTGTTCGCGCTCAGGCGGCGGAGGACCGGGATCGCCCGGACGCGGGTCGGGGTGTCCTCGTACCAGTCCGGCTCGGCCGAGTCGACGACCCGCGCGCCGGCGAAGCACTCGGTGACCTGCTCGCGCCACTCCTCGCGGATCTCCTGCCCGACGATGTCGCGGTAGAAGAGCGTCGCCGCGGAGCTGGGGCGCGCGTGCGCGACCGCCACGAACGAGCCGTCCTCGGACGTCGGCACCCAGAGGACCATGTCCGCGAAGGACAGGTCGGCGAGCAGCTGCCAGTCGCCGACGAGCAGGTGCAGCCACTCCACGTCGGCTTCGGAGGAACGGCCTTGTGCGAGGACGAGGTCACTGAGGGTCGACACCCGCCCAGTCTAGGTGCGCGCCTCTGTGGACAACTTCGCGCTCTCCACAGCCTGGGGCGGACTCATATTTCTCATGTTGTACGCGCCCTACGCTCAGCCCCGACGAAAGGGGCAGGGGTGGCCGAGGAAGCACACCGGATCGATGATGCAGAGCCGACGGGGGACGTCCTGCGGCTCAGCGTGGTGCCGCCGCCGACGGACGTCGAGGACACCGCGCGCGCACTCGGTCTCTGCGTCGCCGAGATCCTGACCGGGTCGCGCGAGGTCGACAGCATCGCCCGGTGGATCACCGACGAGGTCCACCGGCACCTGCAGCAGCGTGCCGCCGTCGCCGCGCGCGCCCGGCAGCTCGGCGGACGCTCACGGGGGCGGGCACTGCTGCGGGTCGGGAGCGTGATCGTGTGCCGACCCGCCGACGGGGTCGCCGAGGCGACCATCGTGGTGCACACGCGCAGTCACGCCCGTGCCGTCGCGATGCGGTTGGAGGAGCGGCAGGGCCGCTGGCGCGCGACGGCCGTCGGGGTCCTGTGACGCCTCTGGGGTGACCGGGAGACGGACAGGAGGGACGGTGCCAGCGGCACCGTCCCTCCTGTCCGTCTGGTCCTGCGTCAGCCCTTCTTGGCGGCCTGACGACGCTCCGCGCGGTTGCCCGCAGCGGCCTGGCCGGAGGCCGTCGCGGCGTTGCCGAACGCGGAGCCCTGCTCCGGGCCGGCAGCCGCCTCGGCCTCGGCCTGCGCCTTCTGCGCCCGAGCCGTGGCTGCCTGCTCGAGGCGACCGCGCTCGTCGCGGACCTCGACCTCGCCGTCGATCGACGGAGCGGAGTACTCGAGACCGGAGACCTCGTCCTCGCCGAGGCCCTTGGCCTCGATGACGGCGTTCTCCCCGTCGGACTGGACCTGCACCTCGAGGTTGAAGAGGTAGCCGACCGACTCTTCGCGGATCTGACCCATCATGCTCTGGAAGAGCGCGTAGCCCTCGCGCTGGTACTCGACCAGCGGGTCGCGCTGCGCCATCGCGCGGAGGCCGATGCCGTCCTTCAGGTAGTCCATCTCGTACAGGTGGTCACGCCAGCGGCGGTCGATCACCGAGAGGACCACGCGGCGCTCGAGCTCACGCATGGCCTCGTCGCCGAGGAGTTCCTCGCGCTGCTGGTAGGCGAGCTTGGCGTCGGAGAGGATCTCGCGGCCGAGGAACTCGCGCGACGCCTTGCCCTTCGAGCCGGCCTCGGTGATGACCTCGTCGATCGAGATCGAGATCGGGTAGAGCGTGCCGAGCTCGGTCCACATGGCGTCGAGGTCCCAGTCGTCCGCGTTGCCCTCGGCGGTGTGGGAGTCGAGCACGTCGTCGACGACGCTCTTCAGGAACGACTGCGCACGGTCGTGGATGTCGTCGCCCTCGAGGATGTGACGGCGGTCGCTGTAGATCGCCTCACGCTGGCGGTTGAGGACGTCGTCGTACTTCAGGACGTTCTTGCGGATCTCGGCGTTGCGGCCCTCGACCTGCGCCTGGGCCGAGCGGATCGCACGGCCGACGAGCTTGTTCTCGATCGCGAGGTCGTCCGGGACGTTCGAGCGGCCCATGAGGCTCTCGGCCGCGCCGGAGTTGAACAGGCGCATGAGGTCGTCGGTGAGCGACAGGTAGAAACGGCTCTCGCCCGGGTCGCCCTGACGACCGGAACGACCACGCAGCTGGTTGTCGATGCGGCGGGACTCGTGACGCTCGGTGCCGAGGACGTAGAGCCCGCCGGCTTCGCGGACCTTGTCGGCCTCGTCCTTGATCTCGGCCTTGACGCGGTCGAACACCTCGTCCCAGGCGGCCTCGTACTCTTCCGGGGTCTCCGTCGGGGACAGGCCCTTGGCGTGCATCTCCTGCACGGCGAGGAACTCCGAGTTGCCACCGAGCATGATGTCGGTGCCGCGACCGGCCATGTTCGTGGCGACCGTCACGGCGCCCAGGCGACCGGCCTGCGCGACGATCGCGGCTTCACGCGCGTGGTTCTTCGCGTTGAGGACCTCGTGCTTGACGCCCTTCTTCGCGAGGAGCTTCGACAGGTACTCGGACTTCTCGACGCTGGTGGTACCGACGAGGACCGGCTGGCCCTTCTCGTGGCGTTCGGCGATGTCCTCGGCGACCTGCTCGAACTTGGCCTTCTCGTTCTTGTAGACGAGGTCGGTCTGGTCGATGCGCTGCATCGGCTTGTTCGTCGGGATCGGGACGACGCCGAGCTTGTAGGTCGACATGAACTCGGCGGCCTCGGTCTCGGCCGTACCGGTCATGCCGGACAGCTTCTGGTAGAGGCGGAAGTAGTTCTGCAGCGTGACCGTGGCGAGGGTCTGGTTCTCGGCCTTGACCTCGACCTTCTCCTTCGCCTCGATCGCCTGGTGGATGCCCTCGTTGTAGCGACGGCCCATCAGGATGCGGCCGGTGTGCTCGTCGACGATGAGCACCTCGCCGTTCATCACGACGTAGTCCTTGTCGCGCTTGAACAGGGCGACGGCCTTGATCGAGTTGTTCAGGAACGAGATGAGCGGGGTGTTCGCCGACTCGTACAGGTTGTCGATGCCGAGGTAGTCCTCGACCTTCTCGATGCCGGGCTCGAGCACGCCGACGGTGCGCTTCTTCTCGTCGACCTCGTAGTCCTCGCCCGGGGTGAGGCGGGTCGCGATCGACGCGAACTCGGTGAACCAGCGGTTGGCCTCGCCGGAGGACGGGCCGGAGATGATGAGCGGCGTGCGGGCCTCGTCGATGAGGATCGAATCGACCTCGTCCACGATCGCGAAGAAGTGCCCGCGCTGCACCATGTCGGACGCCTGCCACGCCATGTTGTCGCGCAAGTAGTCGAAGCCGAACTCGTTGTTCGTGCCGTACGTGATGTCGGCGGCGTACTGCTCGCGACGCTCGGCCGGGGTCTGGTTCGCGATGATGCAGCCGGTCGTCATGCCGAGGGCGCGGAACACGCGGCCCATGAGCTCGGACTGGTACGACGCGAGGAAGTCGTTGACCGTGATGACGTGCACGCCGCGGGACGGGATCGCGTTGAGGTACGCGGCCGTCGTGGCGACGAGGGTCTTGCCCTCACCGGTCTTCATCTCGGCGATGTTGCCGAGGTGCAGCGCGGCACCACCCATGAGCTGGACGTCGAAGTGCCGCATGCCGAGGGTGCGCTTCGCTGCTTCCCGCACGGCGGCGAACGCCTCGGGCAGCAGGTCGTCGAGGGTCTCGCCGTTCGCGTAGCGCTCGCGGAGCTCCTTGGTCTCGTCCTGGAGTTCCTCGTCGGTGAGGCTCGCGAAGTCGTCCTCGAGGTCGTTGATGGCCGAGGCGTACGCCTTCAGCCGACGGAGGGTGCGTCCTTCGCCGATGCGGAGGACCTTCTCCAGCACGTTTGCCACGTGAGCTCCTTACGAGATCGTCACGCGCGACCTGCGCGATGCGAACAGCCAGTCATGCTAGCAACCCGGCGACTCCGGCCGCTGTGAACGGAGCGGGTGTGCGCGGCCCGCGAACGGACCGCGCACACCCGGGTGCCGTCGGTGGTGCTGAGCGATCGTCAGGCGATCGCGACCGCCGGTTCCGATCCGGACGCCGCTGCCGGCGTCGTTTCGGCGGACGGGTCGTCGATGCCGATCACGCCGTAGTCCCAGCCCTTGCGGCGGTAGACCACGCTCGGTCGGTGCGTCTCGGCGTCGACGAACAGGTAGAAGTCGTGTCCGACGAGCTCCATGAAGTACAGCGCGTCGTCGACCGTCATCGGACCGGCCTCGAAGACCTTGTGCCGGATCACCACGGGGCTGTAGACCTCGTTCTCGTCGTCCTCGACCGTGGCGTCCACGACCGGCACGGCACCCGTCGCGACGGTCTCGATGAGCTTGCCGTCGGCGGGGACGACACCCATCCGCTCGAAGGCGGTCCCGGAGGCCTCGGAGACCGAGGTCGGGCGGTGGCGCCCACGGTGCACCTTGCGGCGGTCGCGTGCCCGGCGGAGTCGCTCCATGATGCGGGCGAAGGCCAGGTCGAAGGCGGCGTACTTGTCCGATGCGGCGGACTCCGCCCGCACGAGGGGCCCGGGGCCGATGAGGGTCAGTTCGACGCGGTCCTCACCCTGCCCGCCCGACTTCTCGTTGTGGCGGCTGATGCGCACCTCGAACGCGAGGGCGCGGTCGGCGAGCACGTCGATCTTCTCGGACTTCTGTTCGACGTAGGTGCGGAATCGGTCGGTGACCCCGATGTTCCGGCCCGTGATCGTCACGTCCATGTGGCGGCTCCCATCCAGACTCAGCGCGTCGCCTCCATCCGGCGATCCTGAACGCCTTGACGCGAGGCTAGACCCGGTGACCCCCGGGCGTCACGCGAAGTCGGTGAGTCGCCCGGACACCCACCGGACACACAGTGGCCACCGAGCGTTCACCGATGTGGTCGTGCCGCCGGCGAGCGACGTGGACCCGGCCACGGACCCGGACACGGACACGGGATTGGACACGGGACCGGGCACGGGGCTCGTTGGTGCCGGACCGTCGCCCGTCAGTCGTCCACGCTGGCGACGGCGACGCACCGCACGACCCGACCACCCGCGGCGCGGACGGCCCGCACGGCCTCGGCCATCGTGACGCCCGTCGTGACGACGTCGTCGACCACGACGACCGGCCGACCGGCGACGCCCTCGGCCGCGAGGGTGCCGACCGTCGCCGCGACCCGTTCGACCGCGCTGCGCTCCTTCTGCCCGGCGCCGGCCCGACCACCCGCGCCCACGGCTCCCCCGGGCGCGTCCCCGGCACCGAGCCGCCACGACGCACGGGACCGCACCCGCGACAGCGCCCGGGAACGCCGGACGCCCCCGCGCGCCGCCAGGAGCACGACCGGGTCGAATCCCCGGCGCCGGGCCCCGCGGGGTGAGGGCGGGACCCGGAGCAGCACGGCGCCCGGCCCGGCCTCGGCGAGCGCCGTCCGCACGAGCCCGCCGAACCGCGCGCCGAGGGGTCCGGCGAGGTCGACGCGCCCGCGGAGCTTCAGCTCGAGGAGCATCGTCCGGACGAGCCCGGTGTACTCGAAGGCCGCGTCCAGCCGCACCCCCGCGACGAGGCGCACCCGACCGGGCATCGCGTCGAGGACCTGCCGACAGGGCATGCAGAGGGCACGGTCGGGTCGGCCGCACCCGGCGCACGCCACCGGCAGGAAGAGCCCGACGACCGCGAGCACCGCGTCCCGCCAGGGCCGCGCGACGCCGACGGCGCCAGCCGCAGCCGCAGCGCAAGCCGCACCCGCGGCACCAGCCGCACCCGCCGCACCCGCGGCACCAGCCCTGTCTC
>NZ_JBFPFM010000068.1:0-7336 GCF_047977705.1 Curtobacterium sp. LFS084 | reverse complement strand
GGGGTCCCCCGATCCCCCTTGGGCCACCACCAACCAAACCGCGGGCCGCGCGGGTGTGCCGCACCGCCCCCCCCCGCCCCAGGGGCGGGGGGGGGCGCCCCCCCCCCCCGCCTCCTGTCCGTCAGGACGTCACTTCTTGAGGACGCGGACCAGCTTGCGGAGGACCGTCCCGGTGACCCAGATGACCGGGACGCTCACCGCGAGGAGGGAGATCAGGTTCGGCTCGAACTCGAGGTCCTTGCCCGGTCGGCGGACGTACGCGCCGATCGGGATCGAGACGGCACCGCCGCCCCCGCCGCCGCTCTCGTCGCCGTCCCCGCCGCCACCGAAGCCGAACCAGCCGAGGGACACCGGGATGAGGGTCTGGTCACCGACCTCGACCGGCTCCCCGTAGTTCGTGGTGACGCCGGCGGGGCGCACCTTCTCTGCGATCTGCGTCACGATGTTGGCCATGGCCCGGAGGCTACTCGCCGGTTCCTCCACAGGCTGCGGTCCGAGCGGATCCGTCCACCGTGAGGGCTTGTCTGCGGACGTGGAGGACCCGCGCCGATATGTTGGCGTGACCCACCACTGGAGGACCGTTTGCACACCTGGCCCGGCAACCCGTACCCGCTCGGGGCGACCTACGACGGGAGCGGCACGAACTTCGCCCTCTTCAGCGAGGTCGCCGAACGCGTGGAACTCTGTCTCTTCGACGACGACGGGAACGAACAGTGCATCGACCTCGTCGAGGTCGACGCGTACGTCTGGCACGCGTACCTCCCGAACGTCGGACCGGGCCAGCAGTACGGCTTCCGCGTCCACGGCGAGTACGCCCCCGACAAGGGCCTCCGCGCGAACCCGAAGAAGCTCCTGCTCGACCCGTACGCCAAGGCGACCAGCGGCGACATCGACTGGGACCAGGCGCTCTTCTCGTACACGTTCGGCGACCCGGACTCGACGAACGACGACGACTCGGCGGCCCACATGATGAAGGGCGTAGTCATCAACCCGTTCTTCGACTGGCAGGGCGACCGGGCGCCGCGCATCCCCTACGGCGAGACCGTCATCTACGAGGCGCACGTCAAGGGCCTCACCGAGACGCACCCCGACGTGCCCGAGGAGCAGCGCGGCACCTACGCCGGCGTCGCACACCCGGCGGTCATCGCGCACCTGCAGCGGCTCGGCGTCACCACGCTCGAACTCATGCCCGTGCACCAGTTCGTGAACGACTCGACGCTGCAGGAGAAGGGGCTGTCGAACTACTGGGGCTACAACACCATCGGGTTCTTCGCGCCGCACTCGCACTACTCGTCGTCGGGTGACCACGGCCAGCAGGTGCAGGAGTTCAAGGCGATGGTCCGCGAGCTGCACCGGGCCGGCATCGAGGTCGTCCTCGACGTCGTCTACAACCACACGGCCGAGGGGAACCACCTCGGCCCGACGCTGTCCTTCCGCGGCATCGACAACGCGGCGTACTACCGCCTCGTCGACGACGACAAGCGGTACTACATGGACACCACCGGCACGGGCAACTCGCTCAACGTCGGCCACCCGCACTCGCTGCAGCTGATCATGGACTCGCTGCGCTACTGGGTGACCGAGATGCACGTCGACGGCTTCCGCTTCGACCTCGCCGCGGCCCTCGCCCGCGAGTTCTACGAGGTCGACCGGCTGGCGGCCTTCTTCGAACTCGTCCAGCAGGACCCGATCGTGTCGCAGGTGAAGCTCATCGCCGAGCCGTGGGACGTCGGTCCCGGCGGCTACCAGGTCGGCAACTTCCCGCCGCAGTGGTCCGAGTGGAACGGCAAGTACCGCGACACGGTGCGCGACTTCTGGCGTGGCGAGCCCTCGACGCTCGGTGAGTTCGCCTCGCGCATCTCCGGCTCCGCTGACCTCTACGAGCACGACGGCCGAACGCCCAAGGCGAGCATCAACTTCATCACCGCGCACGACGGCTTCACGCTGTACGACCTCGTCGCCTACAACGAGAAGCACAACGACGCCAACGGCGAGGACAACAACGACGGCGAGAGCCACAACCGCTCCTGGAACTCCGGCGTCGAGGGCCCGACCGATGACCCGGACGTGAACGCCCTGCGGCTGCAGCGCCGCCGGAACTTCCTGGCGACCCTGCTGCTCAGCCAGGGCGTGCCGATGATCGCGCACGGCGACGAGCTCGGACGCACGCAGTCCGGCAACAACAACGTCTACGCGCAGGACTCCGCGATCAGCTGGATCGACTGGGAGGCCGCCGACGACGACCTCGTCCAGTTCACGGCCGACGTCGTGAAGCTCCGGCACGACCACCCGACGTTCCGCCGCACGCGGTACTTCAACGGGCGTCCGGTCCGCCGCGGGCAGGACGAACCGCTGCCGGACGTCGTGTGGCTCACACCCTCCGGTGACGCGATGGAACCCGAGGACTGGGACTCCGGCTTCGGCAAGAGCGTCGGCATGTACCTGAACGGCAACGGGATCCGCGGGCGCGACTCCCGCGGCGAGCGCGTCACCGACGTCGGGTTCATCACCTACTTCAACGCGCACGACGACACCGTGACGTTCACCCTCCCACCCGAGGAGTACTCACCGGGCTGGACGGTCCGGATCGACACGGCCGAGCCCGGTGCGCGCGACGACGTCCTCGACGCCGGCACCCCGCTCGACGTCCCCGCGCGCTCGATGATCGTGCTGCGCGCCGAGCCGGACCACGAGGTCACGGTGACCCCGGTGGACACCGACGCACGCCGACCGGCCACGGCGGCACCGCAGGACGCCGTCACGCCGATCAACCCCGCCGGTGCCACGGCTCCCTCCGCCACGAGCGGCGGCCAGCAGTGACCGCGCGTCGGGTCCCCACGTCGACGTACCGGCTGCAGGTCACGCCGGACTTCGACCTGGGCGCCGCACGGGACGTCGTCGACTACGTGCGCGACCTCGGTGCCGACTGGCTCTACCTGTCGCCCGTGCTCCAGGCCGAGCCGGGCTCGCAGCACGGGTACGACGTCGTCGATCACACCAGGGTCGACGCCGAACGCGGCGGGGACGAAGCGCTCCGTGCACTCGCCGAGGCCGCGCACGCCGTCGGGCTCGGTGTCCTCGTCGACGTCGTGCCGAACCACGTCGGTGTGGCCACGCCCGCGTCGAACCCGTGGTGGTGGTCCGTGCTCGAACAGGGCCAGAGCTCCCCCGTCGCGTGGGCGTTCGACGTCGACTGGGACGCCGGCGACGGCAAGCTGCGCGTGCCGGTGCTCGACGACCGGCTGCTCGACGCGGTCGAACTCCGCGACGGCCGGCTGTACCTCGGCGACACCGCGTACCCGACCGCACCCGGGACGGTGCACGACGGCGACTCGGTGGCGGACGTCCACGCGCGACAGCACTACGAGTTCGTGCACTGGAAGCGCGCCGACCACGAGCTGAACTACCGACGCTTCTTCGCGGTGAACACGCTCGCGGCGATCCGGGTCGAGGAGCCCGAGGTGTTCGCGGCGTCCCACAGCACGATCGGGGCGTGGTTCCGCGACGGCCTCGTGGACGGGCTCCGCATCGACCACCCCGACGGCCTGTACGACCCCGCCGGGTACCTGCAGGACCTCGCGGCGCTCACCGACGGCGCGTACACGCTCGTCGAGAAGATCCTCGAGCCGGGCGAGGAACTGCCGTCCAGCTGGCCGGTCGACGGCACCACCGGCTACGACGCCCTCGGGGTGCTCGACCGCGTGTTCGTCGACCCGGCGGGCGAGGCGTCCCTGACCGCGGCGTCCGGGGCCGAACCGACCGACTGGCAGCGGCTGACGCACGACACCCGTCGTGGCATCGCGGACGGCATCCTCGGCAGCGAGGTCGAGCGGCTCGCCCGGCTGCTCGGCCCGGGTACCGGCGGCGCCGCGTCCGCACCGCTCCCCCACGAGCGGATCGTCGACGCGGTCGCCGAGGTCGTCGCGTCGTTCGACGTCTACCGGACCTACCTGCCCGAGGGCGCCCACCACCTCATCGCCGCGCTCGAGCGTGCCGCTGTGGCACGGCCGGACCTCGGCGACGTGATCGACCGGATCGCGCCCGCGCTCGTCGACCCGGCGAACGCGGCGGCGATCCGCCTGCAGCAGACGAGCGGCATGGTGATGGCGAAGGGCGTCGAGGACACCGCGTTCTACCGGACGTCCCGCCTGACGTCCCTGAGCGAGGTCGGCGGCGACCCGAGCGTGTTCTCGGTCTCGGTCGACGACTTCCACCAGGCGCAGCGTGACCGCCTCGGCAGCTGGCCGCACACCATGACGACCCTCACCACGCACGACACCAAGCGCAGCGAGGACACCCGTGCGCGGATCGCCGTGCTGGCCGAGCTCGGGCCGGAGTGGGCGAGCACGCTCGCGCGGCTGCAGTCACTCGCGCCGCTCGACGACGCCGTCTTCGCCGACCTGCTCTGGCAGGCGATCGTGGGCGCCCGTCCGGCCAGCCGGGAACGGCTGCACGCCTACGCCGAGAAGGCGTCGCGCGAGGCCGGCGACAGCACCACGTGGACGGCGCCGGACGAGGACTTCGAACGCCGGATGCACGCACTCGTCGACGCCGCGTTCGACGACCCGGCCGTCGTCGCCGTCCTCGACGCCCTCGACGAACGGATCGATGCCGCGGGGTGGTCGAACGGCCTCGGGCAGAAGCTCGTGCAGCTCACCGCACCGGGCGTCCCGGACGTCTACCAGGGCACCGAGTCCTGGGACCGGTCCCTCGTCGACCCGGACAACCGCCGGCCGGTGGACTACACCGAGCGTCGGCACGTCCTGGCCGAGCTCGACGGGCCGGACGACGACGGGCCGGAACAGCTGCCCTCCGTCGGGCGGGACGGCCGGGCGAAGCTCCTCGTGACGAGTCGTGCGCTCCGCGTGCGGCGCGACCACCCGGAGCTCTTCACCCGCTACCTCGCGCTCGAGGCGACCGGCAGCGCGGCGGACCACGTGCTCGCCTTCGACCGCGGGGGTGCGATCACGATCGCGACGCGCCTGCCGATCGGCCTCGAGCGCGTCGGCGGATGGGGGGACACCCTCGTGCACGCCGTGCCGACGGACCGCGTCGACCTGCTCACCGGCCGCCGGGTCCCCGCCGACCGGGGCATCGCCCTCGCCGACCTGCTCACCGACTACCCGGTGGCGTTGCTCGTGCCGGCTCACGTGGCCGAGGCGACCGACCACGGCACCGAGGCGAACGCCCACGGCACCGAGGCGAACGCCCACGGCACCGCGGCGGGCGACGGCACCGCGGCGACCCACGGCACCGGTGTCGCCGCCGGTCCCGACACCACCGACGCGCCTGCCGCTGCCGCTGCCGCTGCCGACGAATCCGACGCGCAGGCCGAGATCGACATCCTGGAGGGTCACGCATGACCGCACCCGACCGCTACGCCGTCTGGGCGCCCACACCGGAGCGCGTGCGCCTCGTGGTCGACGACACGGAGTACCCGCTGACCCGCGGCGACGACGACTGGTGGACGACCGACCGGATCGCCCCCGTCGTGGGTGCCCGCTACGGCTTCCGCATCGGGGACGACGACGCCGTGCGACCCGACCCGCGCAGCCGGTTCCAGCCCGATGGGGTGCACGGCCCGTCCGAGGTCGTCGACCCGGCGCGGTTCTCGTGGACGGACGACGCCTGGACCGGGCGTCCGGCCCGCGGCGGCGTCATCTACGAGATGCACGTCGGCACCTACACGCCCGAGGGCACGCTGGACGCCGCCGCGGCGAAGCTCGACCACCTCGTCGAGCTCGGCGTGGAGTTCGTCGAACTCCTGCCCGTCAACGCGGTGAACGGCGAGTGGAACTGGGGCTACGACGGCGTCGGCTGGTTCGCGGTGCACGCGCCGTACGGCGGACCGGACGCGTACGACCGCTTCGTCGACCGCGCGCACGCCCTCGGTCTCGGCGTCATCCAGGACGTCGTCTACAACCACCTCGGACCGAGCGGCAACTACCTGCCGCTGTACGGGCCGTACCTGCTCGCGGGGCTCGGCAACACCTGGGGTGACTCGGTGAACGTCGAGCACCCCGAGGTCCGGCGCTACGTGCTCGACAACGTGCGGATGTGGTTCCGTGACCACCACGTCGACGGGCTGCGGCTCGACGCCGTGCACGCCCTGCGGGACACCTCCCGGCCGCACCTGCTGCAGGCGATGGCCTCCGAGACGGACGCGTACTCGGCGTTCGTCGGGCGGCCGCTGTCGCTCATCGCGGAGTCCGACCTCAACGACCCGATCATGTTCCGCTCGCAGGACGCCGCGGGCTACGGACTCGCCGGGCAGTGGTCGGACGACTTCCACCACGCCGTGCACGTCGCCCTGACCGGTGAGACGAACGGGTACTACGGCGACTTCGCTCGCCTCTCGGCACTGGCGAAGGTGCTCGAGCACGGCTTCTTCCACGACGGCACGTGGTCGTCGTTCCGGCGGAAGCGGCACGGACGGCCCATCGACCGCGGGACCTCGCCGGCCACAGCGCTCGTCGTGGCGAACCAGAACCACGACCAGATCGGCAACCGCGCGACCGGCGACCGGCTCGCCGCGAGCCTGACCGACGAGGGCCTCGTGATCGCCGCCGCGCTGACGCTGCTCGGCCCCTTCACGCCGATGCTCTTCATGGGCGAGGAGTTCGCTGCCTCGACCCCGTGGCAGTTCTTCACGTCGCACCCCGAACCGGAGCTCGGCAAGGCCACCGCCGAGGGGCGCATCACGGAGTTCGCGGAGCACGGCTGGGACGAGTCCGCCGTGCCGGACCCGCAGGACCCGACGACGTTCACGAACTCGAAGCTCGACTGGTCGGACGTCGAGTCCGAGCGGGGGGCGGCGATCCTCCGGGCCTACCGGGTGCTCGTCGCGCTGCGGCGGACCGACGAGGCCTTCGTCGACCAGCGCTACGAAGCGAACGCCGTGCGGTTCAGCGAGGACCGCCGGTGGCTCGTCCTGACCCGCGGGCTGCTCGGACCCGACGCCCGCCCGGTGCACGTCGTGGTGAACTTCCTCGACGACGCGGCCGAGGTGCCCGTGCCGGGCGCCACGGGCGAGGAGCTCTACCGCTTCGGCGAGGCGGACGTCCAGACGGCCTGTGTCCGCTTCGCGGGGCGCGGTGTGGTCGTGCTGCGCTGACCGCTGCCGTTGCCTGACCGGACGGCCCGTGGCGACACCGCCGCGGGCCGTCCGTCTGCGTGCGAAGCACCGCGGGCCGTCCGTCTGCGTGCGACGCCCCGCTGACACGACGACGACGCCCCGCGGACGCGACGACACGGCCGACGGGACTCGTCGCGGTGACGGACAGTCGCGATGACGGACAGCGCCATGACGGACAGGAGGCGCGGTGCCAGCTGGCAC
>NZ_JBFPFM010000067.1:0-7420 GCF_047977705.1 Curtobacterium sp. LFS084 | reverse complement strand
GCCCAAAAACCACCCAACCCCCCCGCCCCGGCCACCCCGGGGCCGGGGCGGGGGTGCCCCCGGGCCCCCCCCCCCACCCGCCCGTCGTCACCGATCGGCCAACGATCCTGGGAAGCACTCCGAGAACGACGCGATCCGGACGGTCAGCGACTCGTTGTCCACCGTGACGAGGTACCGCTCGCCCGTTCCGCGGCTGAGCGCGAGCCGCTCGGCTCCCTGCCCGGTCTTCCCGGTCTCAGCCGTGAACGACGAGTCCGCCGAGAACTCGGACCGGATCTTCTCGTAGGCGGAGTCGACCGGCTCGGATGCTGCCAAGCGCAGGGTGATCCCGCCCGCGGACTGCACCTCCGAGTCGCTGCAGGCGAGCAGCACCCAGTCGCGTGTCGTCTCGGACGAGACCTTGTCGCCGTCGAACGTCTCGGCGATCCTGCGCTGGACGGTGCCCGCGCGGTCCTCGGCCCCGGAGCGGTCCGCTGCCTGGTCCGAGCTCGAGGGGGTCGCCGGTGATGCGGTCATGGACGGGCCTCCCGCGCAGGCGGTCAGGGCGAGGGCGATGAGCGCCCCGATGGCGGATGGGATGAATCGGTGGCTGGTCACGGGAAGATCCCCTCCACGAGGTCGTCGAGGACGTCTTGGTTGCCCTCGATCCGAGCAACCTTGTTGTGGTGGTCCATCATGGTCGGGCCAGCCGCTCAGTCGTCGGTGAGAGATCCGCGGAAGCACTGCGAGAACGACGAGATCCGGATCTTCTGCGTGTCGTTGTCGATGGTGATGAGCAATTGGTCGTCAGCGACGCCGGTGATCGTCAAGCGCTTCGCCCCCTTGCCGGTCGTGTCCGTGGTAGCGGTGTAGCCGTCGTCGCGGACGGCGGCGATCATCGCGTCGTACGCGGCGCCCACGTCGATGTCGCGCGCGAGCGTCAGCCGAGCGCCGCCGGCAGCCGAGACCTCGGTGGCCGAGCACGCGAGCAGGGTCCAGTCGATCGTCCGACTGCTCGCAACCGCGCCTTCGGGAAGGGTCTCGATGACGCGGTCCTGGATCGAGGTCGTCCGCCGCTCAGCGGCAGCGCGAGTGATCGAGGACGATGCGCTCGAGTCGGGTGTCTCCGTCATCGACGGTCCTCCGGCGCACGCGGTGAGTGACAGGGATGAGGACGTCACAAGACTCACGATGACTACTCTGGATCGTCGGGTCACCCGGCGGCACCTGCCGCCCGGAGGGCGCCGTCGCGCTGGTTGCCGAACGCTCGGTCGAGCCGAACGGCTCGCGGCACTGGTGTCAGCGCGTGCGTCAGCGCGTCGAGCGTCGACGTGTCGACCTGCAGATCCCCCATGCGTCCTCCCCGCCCCGTGGATGACCGTCAACATATCAGACCGGCCCGCGCACATGGGAGGCGCGGTGTCCGACCCACCGCGCCTCCCGACCCCGCACCGGTCGCGACTGCCACCGCGACCGGCGCACCCGCGCCGTCCGGCGCGGCCTACTTGATCCCCGTCGAGGCGATGCCCTGCACGAACTGCCGCTGGAACGCCAGGAACACCACGAGCAGCGGCAGCACCGTCACGGTGGCGATCGCCATCACGGCACCCCACGGCGAACTGAACGCCGGGTTGTTCGTCAGCGTCGACAGCGCGACCGGCACCGTGAGGTTCTCGTTGCCCTGCAGCACGACGAGCGGCCAGAGGAAGTCGTTCCACCGGGTCATGAACCCGAGGATCACGAGCACCCCGACGAGGGGACCGCAGGTCGGCAGCACGACCCGGAAGAAGGTCTGGAACTCACCGGCGCCGTCGAGCCGCGCAGCCTCCATCAGGGCGTCCGGCACCCCGAGCATGAACTGCCGGGCGATGAAGATCCCGACCACGTCGAACACCGTCGGCAGGATGACCGCCCACGGGGAGTCGACCAGGCCGATCTTCGCGACGACGAGGAAGCTCGGCACGAGGGTGACCTGGATCGGGATCATGATCGTGACGAGGAACGCCGAGTACAGCAGTCCCCGCCCGACGAACCGGAACTTCGCCAGGGCGTACCCGGCCATCAGCGAGACGACGACGCTCAGCGCGGTGCCGACACTGGTGATGAGCGCGGAGTTGCCGAGCCACCGCCAGACCGGCTGCGTGCTGAACACCTGCGTGTAGTTCTCGAAGGTGGGCCGGGTCGGGAAGAGCGAGAACGTGCCGCTCTGCGACTGGCCGCCAGGGGTGAGCGCGGAGACGACCATCCAGTACAGCGGGAAGACCATCACGATCGCCAGCGCGGTGAGTCCGGCGACGAGCACCCAGCGGCCCGGGCGCGGCTTCCGCCGCGCGGTGGTCGGACGGGAGGCGCGGGTCGAGCCCGCAACGGTCAGCGCCATCAGATGGCCTCCTCTGCCTTCTTGTTGGCCCGCTGCCGGAGCAGCGTGAACACGAGCAGGATCGCGACGAGCACCAGCCCGAGCGCCGCGGCGTACCCCATCCGCGCGTCGATGAACGCGGACCGGAACACGTACTGGATGAGCACCGTGGTGGAGAAGCCGGGGCCGCCGCCGGTCATCACGTAGATGACGTCGAACGCCTGCAGCGAGAACACCACGTTGAGGATGAGCAGGATCGACGTCGTCGGGCGCAGGAGCGGCCACGTGATCGTCCGGAACCGCACCCACCGCGAGGCACCGTCGATCGCGGCTGCCTCCTTGAGCTCGGCGGGCACGGACTGCAGCGCGCCGAGGTAGATCACCATGCAGAACCCGATCCGGGTCCACACGACGACGATCACCAGGGTCGCCATCGCCCAGCCGGGCGCGGTCAGCCAGGGCACGCGGCCGAGACCGAGCGCCTCGAGCAGGTTGTTCACGACGCCGTAGTCACCGTTGAAGATCCACGACATGATGACGCCGACCACGACGCCGGCGGCGACCATCGGCACGAAGAAGAGCGCACGGAACACCGAACGCCCGGGCAGCGGTCGGTTCAGCGCCACCGCCAGGGCGAGGCCGATCGCCATCGCGGTCGGGACGGTCCCGATCGTGAAGACGAGCGTGTTCCGCAGCGCCGTCCCGATGAGCGGGTCGGAGCCCATGTCGACGAAGTTCTTCCCGCCGACCCAGGTGCCGTCGCCGAGCGAGGTGCTCGAGTCCTGGAAGCTCAGGGCGATCGCGGTCACGATCGGGATGAGCGAGAAGCCGAGGAACAGCAGTGCGGCGGGGCCGACGAACACCCAGGGGACGAACCGGCCCTGGCGTCGTCGCGCGGCACCACCGGCGGGAATTCCGCCGGTGGGCGGTGCAGCCGACGCCGTGGTCCGGACCGGCGCGGTCTCAGTTCGCAGTGACACTGCGCATCGCCTCCATCATCTGGCTCGAGGCCTCCTTCGGGCTGAGCTGCCCGAGCAGGCACAGGTCGAGGTAGTCGGCGAACACCGCGTTGAGCGACGAGAAGTACTGTCCGCTCTCGGCCTTCACCATCGACAGCGGGATGGTCGACCCCTGGTCGATGAACCGCTGCATGGTGTCCGAGTTCGCGGCGTACCCGATGTCCGCCGCGTCGAGGGACTCGCGGGCGGGCAGCCAGTTGCCGTCGTGGCAGAACTGCTGCATCTTCGGCCGCGAGGTGATCATCGCGACGAGTTCGGCCGCGAGCTCGGGGTGCTTGCTCGACTTCGTGACGGCGAGGGCGTTGCCGCCGAGGTCGCTCGCCTCACCCACGTTCCGGATCATCGGCGCCGTGCCCCAGTTGTCCCGCATGTCGGTGTCGAGCTGCACGATCGACTCCGGGTTGTTGAGCATCATGCCGATCTGCCCGGTCAGGAACAGGTTGCGGGCGACGTCCCCGCCGCCGCTCTTCGACAGGTTGCCGGTGGTGGCGAGGCCGTCGGCGTACCACTTTCGCCCGAAGGCCAGGGCGTCGATCGCCTCGGGGGTGTCCATCGAGGGGGTGGCACCGTCCTCGCCGAGGAACGCGCCCCCGTTCTGGTAGACGAACGGCAGCCACCGGTAGGCGGTCTCCGGCGCGGACCAGCCGTACCCGAACGCGTACTTGCCGGTGACCTGCTTGACCTCCTTCGCGACGTCGATGAACTCGTCCCACGTCCACGCGTCCGCGAGGCGCTCCGGCGGGGTGACCCCGATCCGGTCCATGACCTCGCGGTTGTAGTAGGTGATGAAGTTGTCGGTGTGCTGGAAGACGCCGTACACACCGTCGTCCCGGGCACCGATCGCCCAGAACGGCGTGCTGTAGTCCTGCTGGTAGTCCTTCGGGATCGAGCCGGAGATGTCGACGAGGCTGCCGTTCGCGGCGTACCGGCCGATCTGCTGCGGGGTGATCCGGATGACGTCGGGCGCGAGGTCCGCGGCGAGCCGGGTGATGAACCACTGGTGGAACTGGCCCGTGGTGACCTCGACGGCGACGCTGGTGCCGGGGTGCGCCGCGACGAACTCGTCGGCGATCTGCTGGTAGCTCGTGATGTCGGTCGGGATGTTCCAGGTCGACAGTCGGATGTGCTTCGTGCCGCCGTGGGCAGCGGTGCCCTGGCCGGCGCAGGCGGCGAGTGCGCCGGCCATCGAGATGCCGGCCAGCGCGAGGAACCCGCGTCGGGCCAGCTGGGTGGGTGGTCGGGTCGGCATGGTCCTCTCCTTCGAGGTCGTGGTGCCGTGGTGGTCCAGGAGGCGCGGTGCACGTCCCGGGGTCCGGGTGCGTCCGTGACGGGGCCGGGTCGCGCGGTGGACCCGGCCCCGCCGGCGGACGGGGCGGTCAGACGAGGGCGGGTCGCGCCTCCTGGACGGCACCGTGCTCGGCCGGTACCGCGGTCGTCGGGCGCAGCGACTCCGGGAGCAGCGCGGCGTGCGCGTGCAGCAGCTCGTCGGTCATCTCGGCGATCCGGTCGAGCGTGAGGTGCGCCGCGGTGAGGGGGTCGAGCGCGACCGCGTGGTGGACGTGCTCGACGCTGCCGGTCAGCGCCGCGCGGACCGCCAGCGTCTGCACGTTCGTGTTCGTCCGGTTGATCGCCGCGAGCTGCGGCGGGAGCTCGCCGAACGAGATCGGGGTGACCCCGTTGCCGTCGGCCAGGCAGGCGACTTCGACGCAGGCGTCCGACGGCAGGTTGGCGATCACGCCGGTGCGGTTCGGGACGTTGCCGTAGACCACCGCGGGGACGCCGGTGACGATCGCGTTGACGATGCTCGCGCCGTACTCGACCGACGGGGAGAGATCGGCCTTGAGCTTCTCGAGCTGTTGGTCGACGTCGCCCTGCTCGTCGTGGGCGAGGCAGATCTCGTAGTAGTCCCAGCGCTCCGGGATGTACTCGAGCACCGTCTCCGGGTCCTTGCGGAAGTACGGCACGTACTCGCTCGCGTGGTGGCTCGACTCCGTCTCGAAGTAGCCGAACGAGTGCATCAGCTGCGTGCGGACCTGCTCGTTGCCGCCCTCGTAGTTGCTCGCCGCCGCAGCCGCCTCGCTGTGGTCACCGTCGTCGTCGTGCAGGTCGGCCGCCGCGACGCCGCGCCGGTGCTTCGCGGTCATCACCTCGCGGAGGCGCGGGTACAGGTCCTCGCCGTTCCGCCGCTTGAACTCGAGGATCCAGGCCTGGTGGTTGATGCCGGCGCTGACGTACTCGACCTCGTCGTACGGCACGTCGAGGGTCCGGGCGAGCATGCGCGTGGTGCCCTGCACGCTGTGGCAGAGGCCGACCGTGCGCAGGCCCTTCGCGTTGAGGAACGCGGTGGCCATCGCCATCGGGTTCGCGTAGTTGATGAACTGGGCGTCCGGGCAGAGCTCGAGCGCGTCGCGGGCGATGTCCTCGTAGGCGCGCACGGAGCGCAGGAAGCGGAACACGCCGCCGGGTCCCACGGTGTCGCCGACGGCCTGGTCGATGCCGTACTTCCTCGGGATCTCCACGTCCCACTTGTACGACTCCACGCCGCCGACCTGGAACGTGATGATGACGACGTCCGCGCCGGCGAGGGCCTCGCGGCGGTCGGTGGTCTCGAGGACCTCGGTGCCGAGGCCGTGGTGGGCGACGAGCTCGCGGGCAGCGCTCGCGGTGCGGGCGACCCTGCCCGCGTCGAGGTCCATGAGGTGCAGTGTCGCGCCCTGCAGTGCGGGGAAGGAGACGAGGTCGCCGATGAGGCGGAACGGGAAGACGAAGCCGCCGGCGCCGATGATGGTGATCTTGGTCATGCAACGACGGTAGGGAGCGGGGGCGGGTGCGGGCCTCCGGCTTCGGACGGCGGGGTTCCAGGATCCTCGGATGGGCGCGCTCGGGTCGCTGTCGGGCCCGAGGGTCGCTGTCGTAGGCTCGCGGTGTGCTCGACGTGGAGACGATGGAAGCGGCGTACTGGAGCCACCGTGGCCCGGCGCCGCTCATGCCGTCGTCGCACCGGCACGACGACCTCGAGATCAACCTCGTGCTCGACGGGCACCTCGACTACCGCTTCGGCGGCGCTCCGATCAGCGTGCACGCCGGCGAGATCGCGCTCTTCTGGGGGTGGACCCCGCATCAGCTCGTCGGCGACGGGACGGGGACGGGGGAGTTCCGGTGGGTGCACATCCCGCTCGGCGAGGTGCTCGCGTGGGGGCTGCCCGACCACGACCTCGGCGCGATGCTGCTCAACCGGCCGGTCGTCGTGCCGACCGCGGCCGCCGGTCGTGACGTCGAGTCGATGCTCGACTCGTGGCAGCGGGACTTCGCGGACGAGGGCGCCGAGACCATCGCGAACCTCGAGGCGCAGGCGCTCGTCCGACGGCTCCTGCGGCACCACCAGGACGCCGTTGACCTCCGCCCGGGCGGCGGACACGGCACCGTGGACGCCATGCACCGGGTGATCGACATGGTGCGGTTCGTGGTCGAGAAGTTCCGCGAGCCGATCGAGGTGGCCGACGTGGCCGCGGCGGCGCACCTGCACCCGCACTACGCGATGTCGGTGTTCCGGCAGGACGTCGGGACGACCATCCTCGAGTACCTCACCCGGTGCCGGGTCGCCGAGGCGCAGCGCCTGCTCGCGACGACCTCGATGACGACGTCGGAGATCGCGCACGCGGCGGGGTTCGGGTCGCAGTCGAGCTTCTACGCGCACTTCAGCCGGGCGTGCGGCGGGCCGCCGGGGGAGTACCGGGCGCGGTCACGCTGACGGCACACGAGCAACGCCCCGTCGCGAGCGACGGGGCGTTGGCCGATCCGGACTGCCATGCGCAGCCGGAGATCGTGGGGGTGTTACTTGATCTGTGCGGTGATGGTCGCGACGCCGACGAGGAGGCCGGACTTCACGGCGTCGGTCTTGAAGGTGCTGTTGAGCAGCTTCGCGGCGTCACCGGAGACGTGCACGGTGGTGCCGGTCAGGATCGCGTTGTCACCCTCGAGCTGCAGCGGCTTCAGGGTGCCACCGTGCAGGGAGAACAGGTACGCGTTGTTGACCGCGACCTTGCCGTTGACCAGGACGTCG
>NZ_JBFPFM010000066.1:0-7706 GCF_047977705.1 Curtobacterium sp. LFS084 | reverse complement strand
GCGCGGGCCCGTGCCCGCGCGCCGCGCGCTCAGGCGCCGGCGGTCGCGGGGGCCGCGGGCGGGGTGTAGTCGCGGGGGAGCAGGGGGAGCCACACGCGGAAGGTCGCGCCGCCGCCCTCGGTGTCGAACACCTCGACCGAGCCGTTGTGCGCCGCGACGATGCCCGAGACGATGGCGAGGCCGAGCCCCGAACCACCGGTGTCCCGGGCGCGCGAGGTGTCGGCACGCCAGAAGCGCTGGAAGATCTTGTCGCGCAGCTGCGGCGGGATGCCCTCACCGTGGTCGATCACGTCGATGTGGGCCATCCCACGCTCGTCGTCCACGCCGATGCCGATCTCGATCGGGTCGTCCTGCTCGGTGAACCGCATGGCGTTGCCCATCAGGTTCGTCACGATCTGGCGGATCTTGTTCTCCTCCGCCAGGACGATCGGCGGACGCTTCGGCAGCACGACCGTGGGCAGCGGCGTCGTCTCGTCGGTCGGAGCGGACACGCCGTCGACGCCCATCGCGCGGGTCCGACGAGCGCGCAGGCGGGCGATCGTCTGCCGCGAGAACGCGATCGGCCCCGTCGTGTTCGCCGAGCTGGGCGACGCCGGGGGCACGTCGACCGAGCCCGGAGCCGTTGCCGGCGCGGACCGGACCGCGTGCGGCACGCTCTCGCCGGTGACGGAGTCCTCGACGAGCACCTGGATCTCGCGGTCGGGGTTCGAGGCCATCGTGTCGAGCGCGGAGTCGCGGGCGATCGCCACGAGGTCGACCGGCCCGAGCTCGAGCGGCTTCGACTCGTCGATGCGGGCGAGCTGCAGCAGGTCCTGCACGAGGAGCCCCATGCGCTGGGCCTCCTTCTCGATGCGATCCATCGCCTGGGCGACGTCCTCTTCCTTGCGGAGGGCACCCATCCGGTAGAGCTCGGCGTAGCCCCGGAGCGACACGAGGGGCGTGCGGAGCTCGTGCGAGGCGTCACCGACGAACCGGCGCATCTGGTCGATGGTGCGCTGCCGGTCCTCGAACGCCGAGTCGATGCGCTCGAGCATGGAGTTCAGGGACCGGTTCAGTCGACCGACCTCGGTGTTCGGGGTGTCGGCTTCGAGGCGCTGGTTGAAGTCCCCCGCGGCGAACCGGGCCGCGGTGTCCTCGACGTCGCGCAGGGGGTCGAACGTCGCCGTGACGAGCAGTCGGGTGAGCATGGCGCCGAGCAGGATCACCGAGATGCCGAACCCGAGGAAGATCACGGTGAACCGGGCGATCGTCTGGTCGGTGTCGGCGCTCGACACCGCGACCAGGACGTACCCGGTCTGCGTGGTGCCGCTCGACTGGTCCTGCAGCGACGCCGGGATGACCTGGGCGCGCCACTCGTGGTCGTGCTGGCTGTCGTAGAGCGAGAACCGGACGCCGCTCTGCGCCGCGGCCGCGAAGTCGAGCTGCCGGATGTCGGGCCGGCTCGAGGCCTTCGTCTGGCAGATGCGGTCGCTGCCGGCGTTGTACGCGGCGACGTAGGCGCTCTGCGAGAGCACGACGGAGAGCTTGCAGTACTGCTCGCCGTCGCTGATGTTCTGGCCTTCGAGCTGCTCCGTGGTGTTCTTCACGCTGGTGTCGAGCTGGGCCATCAGGTAGGTCGACAGCACGGTCATCGTGCCGAGCCCCGCGACGAGCAGTCCGAGCGCGACCAGGAGCACCGTGATCCCGGTGATCTTGGTGCGCAGGGAGATCCCGTCCCACCAGCGGCTCATTCTCGTGTGCATGCTTCCCCAACGATAGACAGCGGCCGCCCGGTGAAACCGGACGACCGCCGTGAAGTCGAGCCCCGAGGAGCCCGGACGCGCTACGAGGCCTTGGAGGCCTTCAGCATGTAGCCGAACCCGCGCTTGGTCTGGATGATTGGCTCGGCCGAGTACTGGTCGAGCTTGCGGCGCAGGTAGGAGATGTAGGACTCGACGATGCCGGCGTCGCCGTTGAAGTCGTACTCCCACACGTGGTCGAGGATCTGCGCCTTCGACAGCACGCGGTTGGGGTTGAGCATGAGGTAGCGGAGGAGCTTGAACTCGGTCGGCGAGAGCTCGATCTGCGCGTCGCCGATCGTGACCTCGTGCGTGTCCTGGTCCATCGTGAGCTCGCCGGCGCGGATGATCGCGTCTTCCTCGTCGTTCATCGTGCGACGGAGGATCGCCTTGATGCGGGCCACGATCTCGTCGAGCGAGAACGGCTTCGTGACGTAGTCGTCGCCGCCCACGGTGAGGCCGGTGATCTTGTCCTCGGTGTCGTCCTTCGCGGTGAGGAACAGGATCGGGGAGGTGTAGCCCGACGACCGCAGGCGCTTGGTGACGCCGAAGCCGTTCATGTCGGGCAGCATGACGTCGAGGATGATCAGGTCCGGCTCTTCCTCGAGCACGGCGGAGATCGCCTGTGCTCCGTTGCCCACTGCGCGCACGGCGAAACCGGCGAAGCGCAGCGAGGTCGTCAGGAGGTCGCGGATGTTCGGCTCGTCGTCGACGATCAGGATCTTGGGGCCATCGCTCATGGTCCTATCTTCTGACCGTTCCCTAGTGGTTTCCTGAGAGCGGTTGGTGCGTCAGCCAACGACCGCCTGGACCTGATCGGCGTCGAGGATCGTGTAGGAGTACCCCTGCTCGGCGAGGAAGCGCTGTCGGTTCTGCGCGAAGTCCTGGTCGACGGTGTCGCGCGTCACCAGCGTGTAGAACGACGCCGGCAGCCCGTCCTTGTTCGGGCGCAGGAGTCGGCCGAGTCGCTGGGCCTCCTCCTGCCGGGAACCGAACGAGCCGGACACCTGGATCGCGACCGTCGCGTCGGGCAGGTCGACCGAGAAGTTCGCGACCTTCGAGACGACGAGCACGTCGATCGTCCCCTCGCGGAAGGCCTGGTAGAGCCGCTCCCGCTCGTCGACGGGCGTCGCACCCGTGATCTCGGCGGCGTCGAGGGACGCAGCGAGGTCGTCGAGCTGGTCGATGTACTGCCCGATCACGAGGATCTGCTCACCGCGGTGCTTCTCGATGAGCTCGCGGACCACCGGGGTCTTCGCCGGCGAGGTCGCCGCGAGCCGGTACCGCTCGTCGTCGCTCGACGCGGCGTACTCGAGGCGGTCCTGGTGGGGCAGGTCGATGCGCACCTCGTAGCAGGCTGCGGGGGAGATGTACCCCTGCGCCTCGATCTCCTTCCACGGGGCGTCGTAGCGCTTCGGCCCGATGAGGGAGAACACGTCACCCTCGCGGCCGTCCTCGCGCACGAGGGTCGCCGTGAGACCGAGTCGGCGCCGCGCCTGGAGGTCGGCGGTGAGCTTGAACACCGGTGCCGGCAGCAGGTGCACCTCGTCGTAGACGATGAGGCCCCAGTCGAGGGCGTCGAGGAGCGACAGGTGCGTGTACTCGCCCTTCCGGCGGGCGGTGAGGATCTGGTACGTCGCGATCGTGACGGGCCGGATCTCCTTCACGCTGCCCGAGTACTCGCCGATCTCGTCCTCGGTGAGGGTGGTGCGGCGCAGCAGCTCGGACCGCCACTGCCGGGCCGAGACGGTGTTCGTGACGAGGATGAGCGTCGTGGCCTTGACGGTCGCCATCGCGCCGGCACCGACGAGCGTCTTGCCGGCGCCGCACGGCAGCACCACGACGCCGGAGCCCTGTGCGAAGAAGGTGTCGACCGCCTGCTCCTGGTACGGCCGCAGGTGCCAGTCGTCGGTATCGAGGTCGATCGGGTGCGGCTGGCCCGGCGTGTAGCCGGCGAGGTCCTCGGCCGGCCAGCCGAGCTTCACGAGCTCCTGCTTGATCTGCCCGCGTGCCCACGGCAGGAGCTCGACCTCTTCCGGGGACCGCATGTCGCCGAGCAGCGGCTTGATCCGCTTCGAGCGGATGACCTCGGCGAGGATGGTCGGCTCGGACGCGGTGAGGAGGAGCACCGGCTGCCGTTCGAGCTCCTCGGTGGGGGAGTTCGCGACGGCGGGCGCGTCTGGGCGTTCCTCGCGCCGGATGACGAGCCGACCGTAGCGCGCCACCGTGTCGCGGATGTCCACCGTCACGCTCTGCGGGACGGGGAACTTGGCGAAGTGCTCGAGCGTGTGGATCATGCTCTCGGCGTCGTGTCCGGCGGCGCGCGCGTTCCAGAGGCCGAGCCGGGTGATGCGGTACGTGTGCACGTGTTCCGGCGCGCGTTCGAGCTCGGCGAACACCGCGAGGTCGTGCCGTGCGTCCTCGGCGTCGGGGTGCGCCACCTCGAGGAGCACGGTGCGGTCGCTCTGCACGATCAGCGGTCCGTTCATGACGGATCAGCCTAGGCCGCTCGGCTGCGAGCCAGCGCGGATCGGCTCAGCGGTGGATCAGGCGTCGCTCTCGACGGCCACCACGAGGGAGAGCGGGAGCGTGCGCTCGACGTCGGCCGCCGTGTCGCGCCCCCGCACCCGGCCGGCCGCGACCGACGTCGGCACGATCGAGAACGGCCGCTCGGAGCCGTCCGGCATGCGCACGGTCAGGCGGATCGGCGTCCGCCCGCGGACGGCCAGGTCGATCTGCCGTCCCAGCCACTCCTGTTCGGGCTCGGCGTCGCCCCGCTCGGTCGTGACGCGGAGCCGCTCCACGAGTGCGTGCGCCGCCTGCTCCGGGTTGCGTCCGGTGGTGCGTCGTCGGACGGGAGCAACGGATCCCGCCGCGGGGCGGGCTGCGGCCGTCAGGACGGCCGGGTAGCGCTGGTCCTCGAGCGCCGTGTGGACGACGTGCGGCGGGTAGCGGGTCACCAGGGTCGTGAGGTCGCTGCGCTCCCACGCCAGCTGGCGGAGCTCGGCGTCCACACCGACCAGGTCGAGCTGGTCCGGGGTGCCGTGCACGCGGGCGCCGATCCCCTCGGGCCCGACGTCGACCACGATGCTGCCGTCGCGGGAGGACACCTGGTCGACGAGGTACGACAGCGGCTGCGGGACGTCCGTCGCCGACAGCCGTTCGAGCAGGGCGACGACGTCCTGCCGGGTGTGCCCGGCCCGGAACGCCCGGCGGAGCGAGTCCTCGGAGATGCGGTACCGCGCGGCGAGACCCGGGGCCTCGAGCACGGCGACGGTCCGGAGCGCCGCGTCGTCGACCGGGGCGAGCGGCCCCGGGGCGATGACGGTGAGGTCGTGCTGCAGGTACACGGCGTCCACCGTGCGGGGGAGGTCCTCGGCCGCGGGGGTCGGGTCCCCGTCGAGCAGTGCGCGCCCGGTGCTCGTCACGAGCCCGTCGTCGGTCACGCCGAGCGCCGCCGCGGTGCCCGCGACGTCGAGCAGCACCGCGTCGAGCCAACGCGAGCCCGCGGGGTAGGCCCACCGGCCGACCGACACGAGGTCGCGGAGGTCGTCGCCTGCCACGTCGAGCACCGTCCGCACGGCGGGGTCGAGGGCGTCCCGCCACGCCGAGACGAGCGTCGACCAGCGGTCCGGCCAGCCGGCGACGAGCCAGGCGTCACCCGGTGCCGTCGTCGCCCACGTGCCGTCACCCGGCGCAGCGAACCCGACCCGGTCGAGCAGCGCCAACCGGTCGGGCACGAGGGTCGGGTCCGCCCCGGCCCGATCGCCGAGCGTCTTCGCGAGCGGCGTGCCGATGCCGCCCTTCACGAGCTCGCGGACGGCGCCCTCGGACACCGCCCGCAGCAGTTCGGCGAGCACGGTCATCGTCTCGAAGGCGCGCTCCGCGCCGGTCGTGCGCGACCGCTCGTCGTCGTCCGTCTCGCGGGCGGGAGTGACGGGGCGGGGCTGCGCCGCGCCTCCCGGGAGTCCCGCGACCTCGTCGTGGACGGCCAGACGGGCCGACACCGCGTCGTCGACGCCGCCGTCCTCGTCGGCGAGGCCCAGCGCGACCGCGGGGGCGAGGTCGTCGGCCGACCCCGCGCCGTCGCGCAGCGCGAGCAGCGTCCGGCGGGGCAGGTGCTCGATCGCGGCGTCCACCGCGTCGTCGGTGCGGAGCGCCTCGGCGAGGTCGAAGAAGTCCGAGACGCGCAGCGGACCGGTCTCGGCGAGGACCGCCGTGGGGAGTCGACGCGCCACGACGAGCCGTTCGAGGGCGTCGTCGGGCATCGCCCGGAGCCGGGCGGCGAGGTCTGCGGTGGTCGTCATCGTCCGCCGCGATCGTTCGACGCGGGCCTCAGCGACTCGCTCGGTTCTCACGGGCACGTCGAGTCCAGACGATGCCGAGGAGCACGAAGAGGAGGACCATGCCGATCGGGAACCCGTACAGCGGGATCGCGAGCACGACCGGCCACGGCATGGAGCCCGCGGCACCCGGGGCCGTCAGCCAGACGATGATCATCGCGACGAAGCAGAGCAAGCCGAGGATGATGATCCCGCCGACCATGAACGCGAGGGCGCGTTCGGTACGATTGAACGTCACCGGGGGTTGCGCGGAGTCCTGCGTGTTCCCGGCGGATCGGGTCGGCTTGGCCATCGACCCAGGATATCCGACGCACCACGGCCGTTCCACGATCACGAGGAGACCGACGAATGCCCACCGGCAAGGTCAAGTTCTACGACGACCAGAAGGGGTTCGGGTTCATCACCGGCGACGACGGCGAACCCGTCTTCCTGCACGCGTCCTCGCTCCCGGACGGCGTCACGTCGGTGAAGGCCGGTTCGCGGCTCGAGTACGGCGTCGTCCAGGGGAAGAAGGGGTCGCAGGCGCTGTCCGTGCGGCTCCTCGACCCGCAGCCGTCGCTCGCGAAGATGTCACGCCGATCGGCGGACGACATGGCCGTCATCGTCGAGGACCTCGTGAAGGAGCTCGACCGGATCAGCGGGGACTTCCGGCACGGCCGGTACCCGAAGAACGGCACCCGAATCGCTGCGATCCTGCGGCACGTCGCTGACCAGTTGGACGCGTGATGACCGATACCTCCCCCGTTGCCCCGGCTCCCTCCGAGGACCTCACCGCGCTCGCCCGGACGGCGCTCGTCGAGGTGACCCCCGAGTCGACCGTCGGCGCGTTCGCCGGCACCGTCGACGAGGGCGACGGCGTCGTCTCGGTGCTCTTCGCCAACCGGATGGCCGGCTACCCCGGCTGGCGCTGGACCGTGTCGATCGCCCAGGTCGCCGGTGACGAGCCGACCGTGCTCGAGGTGGAGCTCATGCCGGGCGACGGTTCGCTGGTCGCACCGGAGTGGGTGCCGTGGTCCGAGCGGCTCGCCGAGTACCGGGCCGGGCAGGACGCCGACGGCGCCGCGGGCGAGCACCCCGACGAGGACGACGAGTTCGACGGCGACGAGGACGAGGACGACGACGTGGACGAGGACGCCGACTACGACGACTCGGACGACGACGAGTCGGACGACGACGAGTCCGACGACGAGGACGACTTCGACGCGGACGAGGACGACCTCGACGAGTCCGACGACGACGACATCGACGGGGTGGACGTCGACGAGCTCGACGGCTCCACGGAGGACGACACCGACGACGCCCCCGAGCAGGACGCACCCGCCGAGCCCGTCCGCGGCCGCCGACGGACCCAGCGGGTCCGCCCGGTCGACCCGGACGCCGACCTCGAGCTCGATCGACTGGACGCCGGCGAGGTCGACCCGGAGCACCACCGCTCCTGACCGGTGACCGACCGGTCCCCGGGACGGACAGGAGGGGGGGGGGGGGGGGGGCCCCCCCCCCCCCGGCCCGCGGGCCGCCCCCCCCGCCCCCCGCCGGCCCCCCCGCCCGCGGCGGCCCCCCCCCCGGCGGGGCGGCGGGGGGGGCG
>NZ_JBFPFM010000065.1:0-9192 GCF_047977705.1 Curtobacterium sp. LFS084 | reverse complement strand
GTTGGGGGTGTCTACCTGCGGGTTTTTGGGACGGCCCCAGCTGGCTGGGGGGGGGGGGCGCAGGGCCCCCCCGCGCCTCCTGCCCGTCGACGGTCGATCCCCGGCCGCGACGCGACCCGGGTTCGGTCCGTCAGGCCGCGTGGTCGGCGACCGCGTGCGCGTTCGCCCGGACCGACGGCAGTCGCCGGTGGTCCTTGACGAGGGAACGGGCCTCGCGGATGCGCCGGTCGATGCCCCACTTCGTGACGAGGGTGAGGCTCTCGCGAACGATGTTCCCGCTCATCTTCGACACACCGAACTCGCGTTCGGTGAACGTGATCGGGGTCTCGACGACGCGGAGGCCGGCCTCGAGCGCGCGCCAGCAGAGGTCCACCTGGAAGCAGTAGCCCTTCGAGGCGACGCCGGCGAGGTCGATCCGCTCGAACGCCCGCGAGGTGAACACGCGGAAGCCGCCGGTCGCGTCGCGCACGGCGATGCCGAGGGCGAGGCGCGTGTAGAGGTTGCCGCCGCGGGAGAGCAGTTCCCGGTACCAGGGCCAGTTCTCGACCGTGCCGCCCTTGATCCATCGCGACCCGAGGACGAGGTCGTTCGTGTCGGCGAGCTCGATCATCCACGGCAGGTACTCGGGGTGGTGCGAGCCGTCCGCGTCCATCTCGACGAGCTTGTCGTAGCCGTGGTCGAGGCCCCAGGCGAACCCGGCGAGGTACGCGCCGCCGAGGCCGTCCTTCACGGTGCGGTGCATCACGTGCACGCGGTCGGTCTCGCGGGCGATCTCGTCGGCGATGTCGCCGGTGCCGTCCGGGGAGTTGTCGTCCACGACGAGCACGTGCACGGTCTCGTCGGTGGCCGCCAGCGTGCGCTCGACGATGGGTCGGACGTTCTCCGCCTCGTCGTAGGTCGGGATGATGACCAGTGTCGTGCTCATGGTGCTCCTTGCGCTTCTCATCGAAGATATCGGCCGGTCGCTGCGTCAGTCCGACGAGAGCTCTGCGAACACGATCAGATTGTCCGTGTAGTGCCCTGTGGCCGTGTCGAACGTGCCGTCGCACGTGATGAGGCGCAGCTGCGGTGTGGGTGCGGTGCCGTAGACGTCGCTCGTCGGGAACGCCGACTTCGCGGCACGCTCGGACCGCTCCACCGTGAAGGTCCGGGTGGAGCCGTCCGACATGGCGACGTGGATGGCGTCACCGGGGACCAGTTCGTCGAGCCGGAAGAACACGGCTGCGGCGGTGGGGCTGTCGACGTGCCCGGCGATGACGGCGGGGCCGACCTCGCCCGGGACGATGCCGTCGCTGAACCAGCCGGCGCTGTCCCAGTCCTTCGGCGGGTCGAGCTCGCCGGCGGCACCCCGGTGGAGGTCCTCGAGCGACGAGGACACCCCGATGGCGGGGATCGTCACGCGGACCGGGGTCGCGTCGGAGCGGGCGGCGGGGGCTGCCGGGTCCTGGAACCCCGCGGCGCCGTTCCGACCGGCGGGCGACGACCCGGCCGACGACCCGGTCGAGGACGAGGGAGCAGCGGACGCTGCCGAGGACGCAGCTGTGTCCGTCGCACCGCCGGTGCTGTTCGTCGCCGCGACCGCGACCCCGGCGACCCCGCCCACCACGAGCACCCCCGCGACGACGGCGCCGACGATCACGCCCCGACGCCGCGGTCCACCGAGCCCGAGTGTCGGCTTGCCGGACGCCCGGCGCCGCCCGCTCACGAGGCACCCCCGGCCGCCGTGGCGCACCCGCCGAGCACGTCCGACGTGAGCATCGTCGCGCCGAGCGCCGCCCACGCGTCGCCGTAGTAGGTCGGCGTCGTCGCGGCCGTCCGGTCGGCCCGACGCAGGTCCGCGGTGGCCGCTGCCGACTGCCCGGAGGCCTGCTCCGCCGCCGCCCGCGCCACGTACGCGAGGGCGTTCGTGTCACCGGTCACGGCCGTGCCGCCCAGGTCGAGCTGCGCCGCCAACTGCGTCTGTCGGCGGAGCGTCGGGGCGATCGAGCCGGCGAGCGAGCGGTCACCGGTGGAGCACGCCTCGGCGTACCGGAGCGGCAGGCGCATCGCGTCGTACCCGTAGAGCACGCGGTCGTCACCACCCGTGGCGGGCATCGGGTCGACGCTGCCGTCGGCGTGCACCTGCGACCAGTCGCTCGGCAGGTCCGACTGCCCGAGCACGGCCGCGGTGACGGCGCGGGACCCGGTGGCGAGGGCGTCCCAGCGGTCGTCGCCGGTCGCCTTCGCCAGCACCTGGTAGGCCACCGGCGACGCGTACGAGGCGTCGTACCGGTACGGCTCCGAGTCGGCCCACGGCCCTGGGAGCAGGATCGTGCCGAGGTCGGTCGTGGCGGTCTCGTGCTCGAGGATCGCCGATGCCATGGTCTTCCCCGCTGCCGTGTACCGGGACTCGTCCCACGAGGACCCGGCGAGCACGAGTGCCCTGGCGGCGTCGAGGTCGGCGTCGCTCGCGGACTGGCCGTCCGCGACGCCGCCGTCCGGCGTCCACCGCCACGCGAGCAGGTGGTCGTCGGTGAGCAGGTGCCGCTTCGTCCACGACCAGATCTCGCCGAAGCGCCGACGGTCGCCGTTCGCGTAGGCGATGAGCAGGCCGTACGCCTGTCCCTCGCTGACGGTGTCGCCGCCCTGGTCGGTGCGGACGACGCGGCCGTCACGGACGTACCGGTCGAGGAAGTCGGTCCGGAGCTGCTCGGGCGAGCGCGCGCCGTCCGGTGCCGCGGAGGACGTCGGGGTCGACGCCGCGCCGGCCTCCTGCGAGGGTGCGCCCCACGGGCGCACCGCGACGAGCGCGATGCCGAGCGCGACGATGACCGCGGCTGCGGCGGTCACGGGGATCCAGGTCCTGCGGGTCATGCGGCCTGCCTTCCTGAGTGGGTGCGGGGTGGGCCCGGAGGCGCGGATCACGCGGGCGGACCCGCCGGGGTGATCCGCGCCTCCTGTCCCGCGATCAGCGGAACAGCGACCGGAGCGTCGCGATCAGCTCGTGGGTGGCCTGCTCGACCGGGTCGGCGGCTGCGCCGCCGCCACCGGTCTGGACCCCGCCGGACGGGGTGGACGCCGTCGCTGCCGCGTCGGTGACGGGCACGACGGTCAGGTCACCCTTGCTGTCGTCGAGCACGAACAGCGTCGAGACGGTGTTGCCCGCGAGGTCGACCTTCGCCGTCCCCCGCTGCCCGCTGCCCGAGACGTCGAGCGTCCACTTGCCGGCGTCGACGGTCGCGTACTTCGTGGCGGTGCCGAACGCGGCGTCCTCGGCGACGGCGGTGCCCTCGGAGGTGCTCACGTCGACCGACTTCGCGGTGGTCGCGGCCTGCACGAGCCGGAGCTTCGCCTTGCCGTCACCGGGCTGCTGGAGGTCGTCCGTGAAGGCGGTCGTCCGGAGCTTCGCGTTCGTGCCGTAGGCGACGACCGTGCTCGCGTCCCCCTCGTCCACCGTGACGTCGGTGGAGATCACGGGTGTGGAGTCCGGGGCGTCCGCGGCGCGCATCGACAGGACGTAGGTGCCGACCGGCAGCTCCTGGTACGGGCTGACCTGGCCGTAGGTGACGTCGTCGAGTTCGAAGACCTTCTTGCCGCCGGACAGGCTCGACAGTTCGACGTCGACGCCCTTCGTGTCCGGGGAGAGGTGGCCGACGCGGAGCCAGCCTTCGCCGGAGCTGCTCGCGGCCGGTGCGGCGGTGGTCGCGGCGGTGGCGGCCTGCGGGGCGAGGCCGACGGCTGCGGCGACGAGGCTCGTGGCGAGGGCGCCGACGAGGAGGGTGCGACGAGGTGCGGGCATGGTGGTGCTCCTTCTGGTCGTGGTTCGGGTCTGGTGCGTGGGTGCGGCGGGCGCGCGGGTCACGTGGCGCTCGTGGCGGTCGTGGTCGGGTCGGCCGGGGTGTAGACCACCGTCAGGCGGGCCCCGTCACGCTCGACCGAGGCGGGCCGGAAGTCGTCCGCCATCGCGTCGAGGGTGGCCGCGATGCGGGTGGCCTCGGCGCTCCCCGATGCCTGCAGCACCACCCGACGGAAGGGCTGGCCGGTCTCGCCGGTCATCGGCGTGAACCGCTCGACCTCGACGGGCCGGTCGGCGAGGACCTGCCCGAGCGCGATCATCGCCCGCGAATCCACCTGGCCGGCACGGAACTGCGACTTCGTCCCGGAGTCGGCCCGGAGCGCCGGGTTCGCCGCGAGCTCGGTGCCCATGGTCTTCCGGACGTCGGAGGCCCGGGTGATCGCGGCCTCGGCGGCCGTCGACCCCTCGGAGTGGATGCGCCGGACGTCGACCCGCTGGTTGCCGGTGCCGAACGCGGCCACGGACGTCGAGTTCTCGATCGCCTGTCGGACGTCCGTCGACGAGTTGCCACCCGTGCGCATGGAGTCCGTCGTGATGACGTAGTCCGAGTCCTTCCAGCCGTTCGGCGACTGGCGTTCGACCGCGGCGTCGGTGTCGAGCTTGTAGTACCAGATGACGTTGTTCCGGGCGAAGCCGTCCTGCACGAGGTCGACCCACATGGCGTCGTCGACGAGGAGCCTCGAGGACTTCGGGACGTTGTCGCCCACCCACTGCTCAGCCTGCTGCATCGGCAGGTCGAGGTTGCCGAGCACGAACCCACGGAGCTGCGTGCCCCACAGCGGGAGCGCCACGAGGAGCGCCGCGGACGTGACGACGGCCCACGAGGTGCCGAGACCACGTCGGACGATCGCACGGCCCGAGGTCCCGGACGTGCCGCGCAGGCGACCGAGGACGGTGAGGACGGCGCGCTCGGCCGTGTACGCGATCAGGAGCGCGGCGAACGGGATGAGCATGATCACGTACGGCACGGGCAGGTACCCGTTCGGGCGGAACATCATGAGGAGCAGGAACACGAGCATCGCCGCGATCGGGCGGACCCGGCGGAGGAACAGCCCCACGACGGCGGCCGCCGAGCCGAGCACGATGAACACCGGGTCGAGCGCCCACCACTGCGACGCGGCCTCGTTCGCGAGGCTGCCCGCGTCGAACACCGAGCCGCTGGCCGTTCGGGAACCGAGCTGGTACGTGATGCCCTGGAGGAGGCTCACTCGTCCGGCACCGGGCAGCAGCTCGCCCTTCACCGCCGCGAGCAGCAGGTAGCCGCCACCGATGACGATGAGGACGGCTCCGGCGACGCTCAGGGTGTAACGACGGGTGCTCCGGTCGGCCCGACGCACCGCGATCCAGATGAGGAACGGCAGCGCGAGCAGGTAGGTCTCCTTCGAGAGCACGGCGATGCCGAGGCAGGCGGCCGCGCCGGCGAACCCGGCGAGCTGCTGCCGACGGCTGAGCACGAGGACGAACGCGGCGAGGAGCCACGGCGTCGCGACGTTGTCGATGTAGACCGTGCGGTGGTACTGCAGGGCCAGCGGCGACAGCGCGAACACGAGTCCGGCGGCCGCGGCGGTGGCCCGGCCGCTCCCGAGTCGACGGGCGAGGACGAAGAGCAGGATGCTCGAGACGGCGGCGAAGAAGACCATCGCCTCGCGCCCGGCCTCGACGGCGAACGGGTAGCGCGCGAAGGCGCCGGTGAGCGAGGTGTACCCCGCGATCTGGATCCACCCGAGCGGCGGGTGGTCGTACCAGTACGTGTAGTGGGTGATCTCGCCGAGGTGCGCGATCGCCCACGCCTGGGCCGTGTACGTGCCCTCGTCGTCGATGCGCTGCGGGGTGCCGGACATGTTCCACGTCTGCACCACGACGGTGACGGCGAGGACGGGCAGCAGCCAGCCGAGGCTCGCGGCGTGCCGACGGAACCACGCGCCGATGCCGGACCCGGCGACGGCGCCGCGGATCGGGATGCCGGTGGTGTTCGTGATGCTGGCGCTCATCGGTTCCCTCCGGTGGTCGAGGTGGCGAGCTCGCGGTCGTCCGCGTGGTCGGGTGATGCAGGCACACGTGTGGTGACCGCGTTGGCGAACCCGACGACCTCGGCCGGCTGCCCAGCCGTCCGGTGCTGCCCGGTGTGCTCGGTCTTCTCCCACCCGTTCTGGCCCTTGGCGTGCCGGACCACGGCCCGGACCGCCGCCGCCGCGAGGAAGATCTGGTACGGCACGAGGCCGAGGACGAGCTTCACGTAGTCACGGAAGCGGACCTTCTCCTGGTAGAGCCGACCGAACTCGTTGAGGCCGACGATCTCGACCGCGAGCAGCATGAGCGTCGGCGCAACGGGGATGAAGGACACGAGGGCGATCGCCGTCGGCACCTTCACGAACAGGATCATCAGGACGCTGAGCGGGATGAGGAGCCCGGTGGCCGCCTGGATGAACGGCATCGTGAGCATGTACCGGGCGAAGAACCGCTGCCGGAACGACGGGAGCTTCTTCCACTCGCCCTTGCCGAGGACCTGCAGGAAGCCCTGGTTCCACCGGGTCCGCTGCTTGAGGAGCGACGCGAAGGTGGGCGGGGTCTCCTCACGGGTGACGGCCTCGGGGCTGTACGCGACGACGACCTTGGCGCCGTCGGCGGACAGGCGGACGCCGAGCTCGCAGTCCTCGGCGAGGCAGTGCGCGTCCCAGCCGTTCGACCAGTCCAGGCGCTCCTTCGTCACGAAGACGGTGTTGCCGCCGAGCGGGATGAACTTCGACCCGGCGTGGAAGTGCAGGCGCGAGCGGAACCAGAAGTAGTACTCGAGCACGTTCCGCAGCGACCACCAGCTCGACTTGAAGTTCATCAGCTGCACGCCGCCCTGCACCACGTCGGCGCCGGTCTCCTGGAAGCGCGAGTCGACGAGCGACAGCAGCCGCGGGTAGACCTCGTCCTCGGCGTCGAACACGCCGACGATGTCGCCCGTCGCGTACTGCAGCGCGAGGTTCATCGCCTTCGGCTTGTTCTTCGGCAGGGTGTCGTCCACGACGACCCGGATGAGCTCCGGGTGCCGGGCCGCGGCGGCACGCACGACGGCGTCCGTCTCGGGGTCGTCCTCGCCGACGATCGCGATGATCTCGAAGTCCGGGTGGTCCTGCTTCGCGAGCATGTCGAGGGTCTCCCCCATGACGTCCTGCTCGTGGCGGCCGGGGACCAGCAGCGTGAACCGGTGCGCGGCCGGACGCGGGGTCTGGCTGAAGCTCGTCGACTTGAGCGCGTCGCGCGAGCGCCAGGCGTGCAGCATCCACCACAGCGTGGTGAGCGCGATGATCGTGAGCAGCACGGAGATCGCGATGAGGGCCGAGTACCCGACCCACTCGCCGACCGACCAGGCGGCCTGCGGGACCTGACCCGAGCCTCCCGTCGGCACGTCGGTCGTACCGCGGTTCGGGACGCTCGACGGAGCGGTCCCCTCGTTCGGCTGGAGCAACGGCCCGGCGGCCGTCAGCAGCATGGCGGAGATGGTCATTCGGCGAGCTCCTTCGCGTGAGCGTCGGTGGAACGGAAGACGAGGGCCTTGTACGCGGCGAACCGGAACGCGGTGCCGAGCACGAGACCCACCCCGTTGCCGGCGACGTTGTCGGCGAGGGTGGAGGTGAATCCGAGGACGTAGTGGGAGACGAACAGGCACGCCGCGGCGATGCCCAGCCCGATGAGGTTCGTGACGGCGAAGAGCAACCCCTCGCGGACGGTCTCGCGTCGGCCGGTCTGCCGTTCGGCGCGGAAGGTGATGAACCGGTTGCCGATCCAGGCGACGGCCGTGGACACGACGGCGGAGACGATCTTCGCGGCGATGGGACCGTCGGGCATCACGGTCGCGCGGAGGAGGTTGTAGACGCCGAGGTCGATGACGAAGCACACGGCGCCGATGCTCCCGAAGGAGACGAGCTGGCGGGCCAGGGTGAGCAGTCGCGCGAGGGGCACGCGCGACGGGACGGGCACCGCTCCGGTGGCGCGTGGCACCACAACGGGGGTATCGGTTCGGGTCATGCCCCCGATTCGGGGGGCTTCGCGAGGTGGTTTGGGTGGGGTACAGCCATCCGGAGGCTTCTGCCAGTTTCGCGACACCTGCTGTTCACATGCGGGTCGCGGTGGACGCGCCCACGCAACGGACGGGAGGCGCGGTGCCAGCCGGCACCGCGCCTCCCGTCCGGCAGGTGGCCGCGTCTACGCGGGGCGCGACGCCGGGCTGACGGTCTTCGACGCGTCGCGCTCCGGGATGTCCCCCAGGGCCTGGTCGATCGCCGCGAGGGCGTCGGCGTCGAGCCGCACACCCGCGGCCTTGACGTTGTCGGTGACCTGCTCCGGACGGGAGGCGCCGACGATCGCGCTCGCGACGTTCTCGTTCTGGAGCGTCCACGCGATGGCGAGCTGCGCGAGGGTCAGACCGGCCTGGTCGGCGACGGGCTGTAGGCGCTGCACGGCCTCGAGGACCTCGTCGCGCATGAACCGCTTGATCATGTCCGCGCCGCCCTTCTCGTCCGTGGCACGCGAGCCCTCGGGCAGCGGCTGACCCGGCTTGTACTTGCCGGTGAGGACACCCTGCGCGATCGGCGACCACACGATCTGCGACAGGCCGAGCTGCTTCGACGCGGGCACGACCTCGCCCTCGATGACCCGCCACAGCATCGAGTACTGCGGCTGGTTCGAGATGAGCTGGAACCCGAGCTCCTTCGCGAGGGCGGCGCCGGCGCGGATCTGCTCGGCGTTCCACTCGCTGACGCCGATGTACAGCGCCTTGCCCTGGCGGACGACGTCGGCGAAGGCCTGCATCGTCTCCTCGAGCGGGGTCTCGTGGTCGTAGCGGTGCGCCTGGTAGAGGTCGACGTAGTCGGTCTGCAGACGGGTCAGCGAGCCGTCGATCGACTCCATGATGTGCTTGCGGCTGAGCCCGACGTCGTTGTGCCCCTTCGGTCCGGTGGGCCAGTAGACCTTCGTGAAGATCTCCAGCGACTGGCGGCGCTCGGCCTTGAGCGCCTCGCCGAGGACCTGCTCGGCTGCCGTGTTGGCGTACGTGTCGGCGGTGTCGAACGTGGTGATGCCGGCGTCGAGCGCTGCCCGCACGCACTGCGTGGCGACGTCGTTCTCGACCTGCGAGCCGTGCGTCAGCCAGTTGCCGTAGGTGATCTCGGAGATCTTGAGTCCGGAGTTGCCCAGGTACCTGAATTCCATGCTGCCGACGCTAGCGGGCTTCCCCGTGCCGTGAGGGGCCGCGCGAGTACCTGGGTGCGGGGGCCCCGTGCGGGGCGGGGGCGGCGCGAGCGGGGGGAACGCGCGGGGCGGGCGCGAGCGGGCGGAACGCGCGGGGCGGGGTGCGAGCGGGCGGAACG
>NZ_JBFPFM010000064.1:0-9624 GCF_047977705.1 Curtobacterium sp. LFS084 | reverse complement strand
GCCTGGGGGACCGGGGCGGCGGCAGGCGGCGCCGACGGCGCCTGGGGCGCGGCGGGCTGCGTCTGGCCGGCGGGGGCGGGCTCGGGCTCGGTCGGCTCCGGGGCGGGGGTCTCGGACTCCTGCTCGGTGCTCGGCGCGACCTCGGGCTCCTCGGCGGCGGCGGCCTCGTTCGAGGACTCGTCCGACTCCGTGGAGCCACCGTCGGAGGAACCACCGTCGGAGGAGCCGTCACCGATCTTCACGAGCGCGGTGCCGACCTCGACGGTCTCGTCCTCCTGCACGAGGATCTCCTCCACGACGCCGGCGATCGGCGACGGGATCTCGGTGTCGACCTTGTCGGTCGAGACCTCGAGCAGCGGCTCGTCGACCTCGACCCGGTCACCGACGTTCTTCAGCCATCGGGTCACCGTGCCCTCGGTGACGCTCTCGCCGAGCGCCGGGAGGTTGACGGATTCGCTCATCGGGTGGACTCCTCTTCGCAGGGGTGGTTCGTGGTGGTGGTCATGGTGTTCACAGGGCGTGCAGCGGCTTGCCCGCGAGGTGCAGGAACGCCTCGCCGAGCGCTTCGTTCTGGGTCGGGTGCGCGTGGACGAGCGGCGCGACGTCCTCGGGGTAGGCCTCCCAGTTGACGGCGAGCTGTGCCTCGCCGATGAGCTCGCCGACCCGCGCACCGATCATGCTGACGCCGACGACCGGACCGTCGACCACGCGGACGACCTTGACCGAACCGGACGTGCCGATGATGTGGCTCTTGCCGTTGCCGGCGAGGTTGTACTCGTACGAGTCGACCTTGTCGGCACCGTACTGTTCCTCGGCCTTGGCCTGCGAGAGACCGACCGACGCGACCTCCGGGTCGGAGTAGGTGATCTTCGGGATGTTCTTGTCCTCGATGACGACCGGGTTGAGCCCGGCGATCTCCTCGGCGACGAAGATGCCCTGCTGGAAGCCACGGTGGGCCAGCTGCAGGCCCGGCACGATGTCGCCGACGGCGTACACGTTCGGGAGGTTCGTGGCGAGGCGCTCGTTCGTGGTGACGAACCCGCGGTCCATCGCGACGCCGACCTCGTCGTAGCCGACGTTCTGCGTGACGGGGCCACGGCCGACCGCGACGAGCAGGATGTCGCCGTCGAACGTCTTGCCGTCCTCGAGCGTCACGACGACGCCGTTCTCGTGCTGCTCGACGCCCTGGAACCGGACACCCAGCGAGAACTCGATGCCGCGCTTGCGGAACGCGCGCTCGAGCTGCTTCGACATCGACTCGTCCTCGGCGGGGACGAGGTGGGGGAGACCCTCGACGATGGTCACCTCGGCACCGAAGGACTTCCAGACGCTGGCGAACTCGACGCCGATGACGCCACCACCGAGGATGACGACCTTGTTCGGCACGTAGTCCATGCGCAGGGCGGTCTCGGAGGTGATCACGCGACCCCCGATCTCGAGACCGGGGAGCGACTTCGAGTACGACCCGGTCGCGAGCACGACGTTCTTGCCGGTGACCGTCTGGTCGCCGACCTGCACGGTGTTCTGCGAGGTGAGGCGGCCCCAGCCCTCGACGACGGTGATCCCGCGCGCCTTGATGAGGCCCTGCAGGCCCTTGTACTTGGAGGTGATGATGCCCTGCTGGTACTCGATGACCTTCGGGACCTCGACGCCGGCGAACTCGGCGACGACGCCGTACTTCTCGGCGTCACGCGTCGCGTCGGCGACCTCGGCCGCGTGCAGCAGCGCCTTCGTCGGGATGCAGCCGCGGTGCAGACACGTCCCTCCGAGCTTGTCTCCCTCGATGAGCGCGACGCTCATCCCGAGCTCGGCGGCCCGGAGCGCAGCGGCGTACCCACCACTGCCGCCACCGAGGACCACGACGTCGTAAGTCTGTTCCGTCACCTGGTGCAACTCCCTCGTGCGTGTCGGGGTCGATCGGACCCCAGTGGACACCGCGGCGGCGGCGTCCGACGGTCGGACCGCATGGTTCCGGTCCCGTCCCGTTGGTTCCGGCGGGGGCACGCCGAGCGCACTGCCCCGCCGGAGTCAAACCTACTACTTGGCCTGGAGCTCTTCTGCGAGCGAGATGAGCGTCCGGACCATGACCCCCGTCGCACCCTTGCCGAGCCACCCGTAGCCGCCGCCCTTGTGCTCGGACGGACCGGCGATGTCGAGGTGCGCCCACGGGATGCCCTCGCCGACGAAGCGCTCGAGGAACTTGCCCGCGAGCAGCATGCCGCCCGCCGGGTTGCCGACCGTGGCGTTCACCATGTCGGCGACGTCGCTGGCGAGTCGGGCGTCGAGCTCCTCGGGCAGCGGCATCGGCCAGATCGGCTCGCCCACGGCTCCGGCGACGGCGCGGACCTGCGCGACGAGGTCGTCGCTGCCCATGAGCCCGGTCGTGCGGTCGCCGAGCGCGACGACCTGCGCGCCGGTCAGCGTCGCGACGTCGACGATGGCGTCCGGGTGCTCGAGCGACGCCGCGGCCATGCCGTCACCGAGGACCAGGCGGCCCTCGGCGTCGGTGTTCGTGACCTCGACGGTCTTGCCGTTCTTCAGCGTGAGGACGTCGCCCGGCCGGGTCGCGGAGCCCGAGGGCATGTTCTCGGCGAGGCACAGCCACGCGGTCACGCGGACGTCGAGTCCGAGCCGCGCAGCCGCGACGGTCGCGGCCAGGACGGTGGCGGCGCCGGTCATGTCGGTCTTCATGCCGAGCATCGAGGCGGCGGGCTTCAGCGAGAGGCCGCCCGAGTCGAACGTGATGCCCTTGCCCACGAGGGCGAGGTGCTTGGTGGCGGACTCCGGCGCGTAGCGGACGACGACGAGGCGCGGCGGGCGCTCCGAGCCGCGTCCGACGCCGAGGATGCCGCCGAAGCCCTGCTCCTCGAGCGCGCTCTCGTCGAGCACCTCGACGGTGAGCGGGAGACCGTCCGCCTGGGCGCGGGCGACGTCGGCGACGTCGGCGGGGCCGAGGTCGCCGGCGGCGGTGTTCACGAGGTCGCGCACCAGGGTGGCGGCGTCGGCGACGATCGCCGGGCGGACGGTCGCGTCGGCCGCGGCGGACGGCGCGAGCACGGTCACCTGCTGGTCGCCGCGGGTCGGGCCGGTCGTCCCGGTGCCCTTGTGGCGCGTGAAGGAGTAGGCGCCGAGCGCGGCGCCCTCGAGCGCGGCGTCGACGAGCTCGGCCGTGTCGGTCGGCAGCGCGAGGGCGATCGAGGAGACGAGCGGGAGCTGGCGGACGGCGCTGCCGGCCGCCGCGCGGACGGCGGCGGCGTCGGTCGATGCGCCGAGGCCGATGAGCGCGATGCCCTGCGCGTCGACGCCGACGGCCGGGATGCGGACGAGCTGGTCCTTCGCCCCGGTGGCGCCGATGGCCGCGAGGTCGATGTCGTCGAGCGCCGAGAACGGCGTCGTGGCGGGCGGCGCGATGGTCGCGGGTGCGCCGTCGGTGCCCGGTCGGACACCGAGCACGAGGACGTCGGCGGAGATCGAGGCGGGAGCGGAGGAGTCGGTGGAGAGCGTCGGTCGGACCATGCGACAACCCTATCCAGCAGGTGTTCGCTGTCGGCGTGGTCGAGCCGCACCGGGGGAGTGCCGCGCCCCGCCTAGCATGGGGACGGTGAACCACCCCGAGGAGCTCTACACCTTCGCCGAGGACGCACCGACCGTCCCCGAGGGGCTGCACCTGGTCGCCGGACTCACCGGGTTCGCCGACGCCGGTTCGGCCGTGGCGCAGGTGACGTCCGCGGTCCTCGACGACCTCGAGACGGAGCTCGTCGCCGAGTTCGACCCGGACGTCCTGCTCGACTGGCGCGCACGTCGCCCGGTGATCACGTTCGAGCACGACCACATCGCCGCCGTCGAGCCGCCTCGGCTCCGGCTGCACCTGGTCCGCGACGAGATCGGCCAGCCCTTCCTGTTCCTCTCCGGCTACGAGCCGGACTTCCAGTGGAACCGGTTCGTCCGCGCGGTCACCGACCTCGCCGCCCGGCTGCAGGTCGCGGACACGACGTGGGTGCAGTCGATCCCGATGCCCGTCCCGCACACGCGCCCGATCAGCCTCACCGTCTCCGGCACGCGCGCCGACCTCGTCGAGCAGATGAGCGTGTGGAAGCCCGAGACCCAGGCGCCGGCGAACGTCCTGCACCTCGTCGAGCACCGGCTGTCCGAGCTCGGGGAGCAGGTCACGGGGCTCGTCCTGCTCGTGCCGCACTACCTGTCGGACACCGAGTTCCCGGACGCCGCCGTCGCGGCGTTCTCCGGCATCTCTGCCGCGACCGGCCTCATCTTCCCGTCCGACGAGCTCCGCGAGGAGGGCCGCGAGTTCCGCACCCGGGTCGACGAGCAGGTCGCCGGCAACGAGGAGCTCCAGCGCCTGGTCGGCGTGCTCGAGGAGCGGCACGACACGTACATGGAGGGCAACCCGATCGCCTCGCCGCTCACCGGCGTCGACGGACAGGTCCCGACGGCCGACGCGATCGCCGCGGAACTCGAGCGTTTCCTGGCCGACCGCCGCCCGGAGGGCGACGCGGGGACCGACTGAGCCGCACCGGCCCGACGGGGACGACCCGCGCCTCCAGGCCGTCCTGACGGGAGGCGCGACCCGCGTCCGCCCCGCTCGGCACGTTCTCCACAGCCCGTCCTGGCGGCGGTGCCGCCCCCGGTAGCCTGGTCGGGTGAACTCCCGCCGCGCCTTCCTCGTGTGGGGCGTCGCGGTGCTCGCGTACGTCCTCGCGGTGGTGCAGCGGTCCTCGCTCGGGGTGTCCGGTGTCGACGCGCAGGACCGCTTCGCGGTGTCGGCGGCCGTGCTGTCGACCCTCGCGGTCGTCCAGATCGCCGTCTACGCCGGGCTCCAGATCCCGGTCGGGATCGCCCTCGACCGGGTCGGCCCCCGTCGACTCGTGCTGCTGGGGGCGGCGCTCCTCGTCGTCGGCCAGGCCGTCGTGGCGGTGTCGCCGACGATCGGACCGGCCATCGCGGGGCGGGTGCTCGTCGGCGCCGGCGACGCGATGACCTTCATCTCGGTGATCCGCCTGGTCCCGATGTGGTTCAGCGGGCGGATCCTGCCGCAGATCTCGCAGTGGACGGGCAACCTCGGGCAGGTCGGGCAGGTCCTGTCGGCGTTCCCGTTCGCCGTGCTCCTGCACACCGCGGGGTGGTCCCCGGCGTTCGGCGTCGCCGCGGCCGCGAGCGCCGTCGGGCTCGTCCTCGCCTTCGTCTTCGTGCGGAACGGTCCGGTCCCGGTCCGCACCGACACGATCCCGCTGCCGCACACCTGGCGGGGTGCGTTCCACACCTTCGGGCACGCGCTCCGTCGCCCGGGCACGCAGCTCGGGTTCTGGTCGCACTACGTGACCCAGTCCTCCGGCACGGTGTTCTCGCTGCTCTGGGGTGTCCCGATGCTGCGCGGGCTCGGGTACTCGCCGTCCGAGGCGGCCGGCTTCCTCACCGTCATCGTCGTCACCGGCTTCGTCGTCGGTCCGGTCCTCGGGGTGCTGTGCGCCCGGTTCCCGCTCCGGCGGTCGAACCTGGTGCTCGGCATCGTCGTGTCCCTCGCGGTGGTGTGGACCGCCGTGCTGGTGTGGCCCGGCCAACCGCCGACGTGGTTGCTGGTCGTGCTCGTCGTCGTGATGGGGATCGGCGGCCCGGGGTCGCTCATCGGGTTCGACTTCGCGCGGTCCTTCAACCCGGTCGGGTCGCTCGGGTCGGCGAACGGCGTGGTGAACGTCGGCGGCTTCCTCGCCGCGTTCGTGATGATGTTCCTCATCGGCACCGTCCTCGACCTGGCGTCGTCGGCGTCGGGGCAGACCGTCTTCGCCTGGACGAACTTCCGGCTCGCGCTCACCGTGCAGTACGTCGTGGTCGGGATCGGCGTCGTGATGCTCCTGCACGCCCGACGTCGCACGCGTCGGGTCCTGCACGCCCAGGACGGAATACGGGTGGGGCCGCTCTGGGTTGCACTGGTTGCACGCCTGCGGAAGCGGAGCGTGCAATAATGAGGTCGGACCCGTTCGGGCCTCCTGTGTCTCGGAGCACTCCAGTGCGCCGCAGAGACCGGGGGACTTGACATGGGTCCTAGTGCTGCCCGGAACGGTAGGACCCGATGACGCGTGAGAGCGCGGCGCGAGCCCTGGGCGGCGAGGGAGGCCACGACCCCACGAACGTGGCACGACGAGAGAGGTGATCGCATGGCTGCCCGGAGCACGACGATCGATCCCACGAAGGACACCCCTTCGGAAGACACTGCGCCCGAGGGTGCGACGGCGGACGCCGCCGAGACCGAGGGGACGGCCGCGCCGAAGAAGCGCGCCACCAAGACCACCGCCAAGAAGGCCGCACCGAAGAAGGCCGCCACCAAGGCGAAGAAGAAGTCCGACGACGACGAGGACATCGACGAGGAGACCCCGGTCGCCGAGGCAGACGCCGACGCGACGGACGAGGCCGACACCGAGACGGACGACAAGGACACCAAGCCGGACGCCGCAGCAGCGGTCGCCGCCGGCGCCCTGGTGATCTCGCAGTCCGACGACGACGAGGCACCGGTCTACTCCACGACCATCACCGGTGCCACCGCGGACCCGGTGAAGGACTACCTCAAGCAGATCGGCAAGGTCGCGCTGCTCAACGCCGAGCAGGAGGTCGAGCTCGCGATGCGCATCGAGGCCGGCCTGTTCGCCGAGGACAAGCTGCAGCACTCGACCGGGTTGTCGAAGCCGGAAGAGCGCGAGTTGCGCTGGGTGGCCCGTGACGGTCAGCGTGCGAAGTCGCACCTGCTCGGCGCGAACCTCCGTCTGGTCGTCTCGCTCGCCAAGCGCTACACCGGTCGCGGCATGCAGTTCCTCGACCTCATCCAGGAAGGCAACCTGGGCCTGATCCGTGCGGTCGAGAAGTTCGACTACACCAAGGGCTTCAAGTTCTCGACGTACGCCACCTGGTGGATCCGTCAGGCGATCACCCGCGCCATGGCGGACCAGGCCCGCACGATCCGCATCCCGGTGCACATGGTCGAGGTCATCAACAAGCTGGCTCGCGTCCAGCGCCAGATGCTGCAGGACCTCGGGCGCGAACCCACTCCGGAAGAGCTCGCCCGCGAGCTCGACATGACCCCGGAGAAGGTCGTCGAGGTGCAGAAGTACGGCCGCGAGCCGATCTCGCTCCACACCCCGCTGGGTGAGGACGGCGACTCGGAGTTCGGCGACCTGATCGAGGATACCGAAGCGGTCGTGCCGGCCGACGCGGTGGGCTTCACGATGCTGCAGAAGCAGCTCGAGAGCCTGCTCGACTCCCTGTCCGAGCGCGAGGCCGGTGTCATCCGCATGCGCTTCGGCCTCGGTGACGGGCAGCCGAAGACCCTCGACCAGATCGGTGACACGTTCGGCGTGACGCGTGAGCGCATCCGCCAGATCGAGTCCAAGACGATGGCGAAGCTCCGCCACCCGTCGCGGTCGCAGTCGCTGCGCGACTACCTCGAGTAGGCCGATGCGCTTCGTCATCCCGATCCTCGTCGGGCGGATCCTCCGCGCCCTCGCCCGTGCGCGGGGCGGAGGATCCGCCTACCCCGGGTTCATCGTGCTCAAGCTGGTGCCGGACTTCCTCCAGCACGTCACGAAGCAGTTCCCGAACGGCGTCGTCTTCGTGCTCGGGTCGAACGGCAAGTCGACGACGACGCACATGATTTCCGACATCGTGCGGGCGCACGGGCTGCGGGTCTTCACGAACCCGTCCGGTGCGAACCTGCCGCAGGGCATCGCGTCGGCGCTCCTCTCCGAGGTGTCGCTGACCGGCAAGCTCAAGGCGGACATCGGCATCCTCGAGGTGGACGAGGCCTTCGCGGTCGAACTCGCCGGGATCCTGTCGCCGTCCACCGTGACGATGCTGAACGTCCAGGTCGACCAGCTCTACCGGTTCTTCGAGACCGAGCGGGTCGCCGACATGATGCTCGACACCGCGGCGCTGTCCACCGCGAACGTCATCACCAACCGCGACGACCAGTTCCTCGACGCCTACGTCGCACGGACCGGGCAACGGGTGCTGCGCTTCGGCGCGAGCTCCGAGGTCGTGGCCGCGGCGCCGAACGGCCTGCAGAACGCGGACGACTTCGACCGGCAGGACGCCGAGCCGAACCCGGCCGAGTCCGAGGTCGTCGTGAACACCGGTGACGGTGCGACGATCCGCTTCGACGGCGCCGACATCCCGGTGCGCCTGCCAGCACGTGGCCTGCACTACGCGGTCGACGCCGCTGCGGCCACCGCGACGGCGAGTGCCGCGCTCGGCACGCAGTTCCGCGCCGACGCCGTCACGACGGCCTTCGGCACGATGAAGCCCGCGTACGGCCGTGGCGAGCGACTCCCGATCGCGGGCGAGTCCGCCGAGTTCACGATGTTCAAGAACGCGGCGAGCCTCCAGCTGAACCTCGACGCCCTGCCGGACCACCCGGAACAGGTGCTCATGGCGATCGACGAGGGCACGCCGGACATCTCGTGGATCTACGACATCGACTTCTCGAAGCTCGACCACGTCGACGTCGTGTCCGGTGACAAGGCGTGGCAGATCGCGATCGCGCTCGAGCACGCCGGTGTCCGCATCGGTCGCGTCGAGCCCGACGTCGAGGCTGCGATCCGCCACATGGAGCAGCTCGGCGCGACCACCTCGGGGACGAAGAACTTCATCGTCAACTACGAGATCATGATGATCGCCCGCAAGGCCCTCGGCCACCCGGACATGGAGAAGACCGCATGACGGCCGACCGGCTGACCATCCTGCACGTCTACCCGCGCCAGATGGGTGTGTCGGGCGACCGCGGCAACGTCGCGGCCCTCGTCCGTCGTGCCGAGACCGCCGACATCGCCACCGAGGTGCTCGAGTACGCCCCCGGCGACGCGCTCCCGACCGAGGCGGACGTCGTCGTGATCGGCAACGGCCCCCTCAGCGCGATGCGCTCCCTCGGCGACGACGTCGCCCGGATCGGTGCCCCGCTCCGTGCGTTCGCCACCGCCGGTGTGCCCGTCGTGGCGGTCGGTGGTGGCTTCGACCTCGCCACGAACGAGGTCGTGCCGACCGACGGTGCCGGCGTGACCGGCTTCGGCGTGTTCGACGCCCGGGCCGTCCGCGGTGCCGAGCGCCGGGTGAACTACTTCGTGCTCGACACGGCCTACCCGCTGCTGCCGGGCGCCTCGACCCGGCTCGCCGGCTTCGAGGACCACGCCACGCGGATCGAGCTCGGCACCGGCGTCCGGCCGTTCGCCGAGGTCGTGTCCGGGGGCGGCAACCAGGCGGGCTCGCCCGTCGAGGGGGCCATCGCCGGGACCTCGTTCGGCACGCACACCCAGGGACCGATCCTGCCACTGAACCCGCAGCTGACCGACGGCGTCCTCGCCGCGGCCACCGCGCGGCTCGGCCGCGAGTACGCACCGGACCCGGAGCGCACCGCGACGATCGACCGCTGCGCGCGCGAAGCGCGGGCGACCGTCGACCGGTACGTCGACAAGGCGTTCAAGCGGATCGCCTGACGCGACCCGCAGACAGACAGGAGGGGGGGGGGGGGGGGGGGGCCCCCCCCCCCCGCCGGCCCCGCCCCCCCGGGGCGGGGGGCGGGGGCGCGGCGGGGGGGGCGGGGCGGCCCCGGGGGCGCGCCCGCGCGGG
>NZ_JBFPFM010000063.1:0-10211 GCF_047977705.1 Curtobacterium sp. LFS084 | reverse complement strand
GTGCCGGCCCGCCGGACCGGCACCGCGCCTCCAGGCGGCTCGCCCGGTACGTTCCTTCCCACAGCACCCGCGATGCCGGACAGGATCGGGCGTACCTGGTCGGAAAGAACCGCCAGGTACGCCCGATTCCACTAGGTACGCCGATCCGACCGGGTACGCCCGATCCCACCAGGTACGCCAGGGACCGTCGGCCCCCGGGACACCGGCGCCGGGCGCACGGGAACGGGGCCCGTGCCGCCCCGGCACGGACCCCGCTTCGCGTCCGACGACTACCGCGCGGTGGCCACCGCGTCGTTCGTCCCCGCGGCGACGCTCACGGGTGCACCCGTGACCGGAGTGGGCCGTCCCAGGGAACGGACGGTCCAACCCGCCTTGACCCAGTCGGCGACCGGGAGGCAGTTGCGGGCGTCGATCACCGTGCGACGCCCGACGATCGAGCCGAGCTCGGCCGGGTCGGCGGCGATGACCTCGTCCCACTCGGTGAGGATGAGCACGACGTCCGCGTCCTCGATCGCACCGGTCATCGACGACGAGTACGTGAGCGTCGGGAAGGAGCGGCGGGCGGTCTCCATCGCCTCCGGGTCCCAGAGCGTCACCTGGGCGCCGCGGAGGTGCAGCGCGGCGGCGACGTTGAGCGCCGGCGAGTCCCGGACGTCGTCGGTGAGGGGCTTGAAGGCGGCCCCGACGACGGCGACCCGGCGGTTCAGCACGGAGCCGCCGAGGGCGTCGATCGTCATGTCGATGACGCGCTCGCGCTGGCCCATGTTGATCTCGTCGACCTGCTGCATGAGGCCCACGACGCGACCGGCACCGAGTTCGTTCGCGCGGTGCATGAGCGCGCGGATGTCCTTCGGCAGGCAGCCGCCACCGAAGCCGAGGCCGGCGTTCAGGAACTTCCGGCCGATGCGGGCGTCGTGCCCGAGGGCGTCCGCCAGGGTCGAGACGTCCGCGCCGGTGATCGCGCACATCTCCGAGATCGCGTTGATGAACGAGATCTTCGTGGCGAGGAAGGCGTTGGCGCTGACCTTGACGAGCTCCGCCGTGGCGAGGTCGGTCGTGATGACCGGGGTGCCCTCGGCGATGGGTGCCGCGTAGACCTCGCGGATGACGGCGTCGGCCGCGGCCGAGGCACCGCCCCAGACCAGCCGGTCCGGGTGCAGGGTGTCGTCGACGGCCTTGCCCTCGCGGAGGAACTCGGGGTTCCAGATGAGCTCGGCGTCGATCCCGGACGGCGTGAACTCGCGGACGATCCCGCGGAGCCGCTCGGCGGTGCCGACCGGGACCGTGGACTTGCCGACGATCAGGCCGGGGTGCGTCAGGTGCTCGGCGACGCCGCGCGTTGCGTTCTCGACGTAGGTCAGGTTGGCGGCGTGCGACCCGGCGCGCTGCGGGGTCCCGACGCACACGAAGTGGACGTCGGCCGCGGCGACCGCCTCGGGCAGGGAGGCCGTGAACCGGAGCTTGCCGCTGGCGACGTGCTTCGTGATGAGCTCCGGCAAGCCGGGCTCGTAGAAGGGGACCTCGCCGGCCGACAGGGCCGCGAGCTTCGCCGGGTCGACGTCCACGCCGATGGTCTCGAAGCCCATCTCGGCCATGGCGGCCGCGTGGGTGGCGCCGAGGTAGCCGGTGCCGATGACGCTGATGACGGGGGCGGGACGGGAGTCCGCGGTCTTCTTCTGAGCGGTCATTGCTTGACCTCCTGCAGGTCGTAGTCGATGTCGGTGCGCTTGATGCCGTCGGCGAAGGCCTGGAGGCTGTCCGATCGGGAGTCGAGGCGCCAGTCGTTGGTCGTGCGGGTGCCGTCGACGATGGTCGTCGCGGTCTCGCTGAAGTACGCGAAGCCGATGACGTCGTCGTTCGCGGGGTCCGCGAGGGCGTCGAAGAGCGAGGTGATCCAGCGCGACTTCTGCGAGTCGGACACGCTGCCACCGGTCTCGGTCGCGCCGATCTCGTTGAGCACGATGTTCTTGTCGGGTGCGACCTGCCGGATCTGGGCGAGCGTGGCCCCGAACGTGTTCTCGAACGTCGGCTGCTCGGAGGCGTCACGGTAGTAGCCGCTCATGCCGACCCAGTCCACGTACTCGGCACCCGGGTAGTAGTTCTGCAGGTACTCGAGCGTCTGGTACTTCGTGTTGCCGAGCTTGTCGATGCGGGACGGCGACCAGTCCCAGATCGCGTACTGGTTCGCGCCGTTGTCCTGGAACACCTGCCAGACGTGCTTCCACATCGCGGTGTACGAGCCGGCGGCGTTCTGCTGCTTCGACGATTCGGACCAGTTGTACCACTGGCCGTTCATCTCGTGGTCGAAGCGGATGACGAGCGGCATGCCGTTCGCCTTGAGCGCCTGCGCGTACTGCGTGAGGTAGGCGTCGAACTTGCCCGAGATGATGTCCTCGTTCGTGTACCCGGGGACGTAGGGCTGGTCGTTGCCGGTCTTTGCCGGCACGGACTCCCACGTCATCATCGGCAGGCGTCCGTTCGCCCACGAGCGCTGGACCGCGTTGGCGTTGAAGTCCTGGTCGAAGCCCTGGAAGAAGCCGACCATGTTCGTGGCCTTGCCGACCTCCTTCGAGACCTGGTCGTACTCGGACCAGTTGAAGGGTGACTGCGCCGTGTAGAGGCCGTACCAGCGGGACTGCTGGCCGAGGATCTCCGCCTTGGTGGGCGTGCTGATCGGCGTCGTCGTCGGGTCGGTCGAGGGGCCGGGGTTCGGGTTCGTCACGCCGCCCGAGCCGGAGCCGGAGCCGGAACCGGAGCCCGACCCGCCGGATCCGGAGCCGCCGGACCCGGACCCACCCGAGCCGCCGGACCCGGAGGAACCGGAGCCCGACCCGGAGCCACCGGAACCGGTGGACCCCGAACCGGACCCGCCGGAGGCGGAGTCCGACCCGGACCCGGAGCCCGCCGCCTTCGCCGAACCGAGGTCGGACTGGAGCGACGCGATCTGCGCCTTGAGCGAGGCGATCTGGTCGGCACGCGACCCGGCCTGCGCCGTCGACGAGTCGAGCTTGCCCTCGAGCGCCCAGATCTTCTCCTGCGCTGCCGTGAGCTGCTGCTGGAGCTCCGCGGCCGAGATCTTCTTCTTCGGCGGCGTCACCCCGAGCGCCTGGTGGACCGCGGTCGACACCGAGCCGGCCGGGGAGACCCAGACGTTCCAGGTGATGAGGCCGAGGACGAGGACGATGGCGGTGGTGCCGACCGCGGTGAGCCGTGCGTGCTTGCTGGACTGGGCCCACCAGGCACCTGAGGAGCGGATGAGGTCAGACAATGAGGAAGGCCTCCAGGGCGAAGATCGCGAAGCCGATCAGGTACGGGATCGCGGCGTACGGGTTGTACCGGCGGACCTTCGTCGGCCGGGCGGCGCGCGCGGCAGCCGGTGCGGCGACACCCTCGCGGTCCCGGCGGGTGGCGAGGACCGTCGCGGTGGAGTTGGTCGTCGCGTCGGCACCCGGGTCGAACCCGGTCCGACGGGCGCTGGCCCCGGCGCCGAAGATCTCGTCGAACGCCCGGTCGGCCGCTGCCTGGTCGTCGGTGTACCGCGCCGCGTCGACCGGGCTGACCGGCGTCTGCGTGGCGATGGCCTGCGGCTGCACGGCGTCAGCCGGGTCCTCCTCCATCGGGCCACCGGCGTAGGCGCCGGCGCGGGTCCCCCAGCCGGACGCGTGCGCCAGGCGGAAGAAGCCGATGAGCCGGATCGGCATGAGGAAGAACGTCGAGACGATGATGAACATCGGCAGCCGGAAGAAGTCGCTCGGCTTCTCGGCGAGGTGCCGCATCTGCCGGATCGCCATGCTGAGCACCGACGAGACGACCATGAGCGCGGCCACGTAGACGAACCCGGTCGAGAAGCCGTACTGCTGCAGGATCCCCTGGTACAGGTTCTCGCCCTGCCCGGTGAACGCGCGGTAGATCCAGCCGGCGATCACGCCGAAGAGCATGAACGGCAGGATGATGTCGGTCAGGAAGAACACCGCGAGGATCGGCGCGTGGCCGAGCATCCACGGGAGCATCCGGAGCGTGTTGTACTGCGATCCACGGGCCCAGCGGAGCTGCTGCTTGAAGAGCTTCTTCACCTGGAGCGGGGCGTCCGTGTAGACCAGCGACGTGTACTGGTAGACGGTCCGGTACCCCTCCTTGAGCGTGAGGTTCGTCAGGGTCCGGTCGTCCGACACCTCGAGGAAGACGCCCATGAACTTCTCGTGCATGAAGCGGTCCATGACCCGCACGAGGATGTCGCGGCGGAAGGCGATCGTGCGCCCGGGCAGGCAGCCGATCTGGCCGAGCACGCTCTGCGCGGGCATCGAGTAGAGCGCGCGGGAGTTCTCCAGCCAGTCCGCCCAGCGGGTGATCCAGCTGCGGGTCGGCTCGAGGATGCGCTGCCGGGTCGTGACGCCGCCGACGGACGCGTCCGCGAACGGCTTGAGCAGCTCGGGGAGCGTGCCCGGCGTCCAGACGGTGTCGGAGTCGACGAGGATCGTGATGTCGCCGTTCGACATCTCGGTCCCGACCTTGACGGCGTTGCGCTTGCCCGGGATGGGCGTGTGGGTCCAGCGGACGAGCGGGGCGAACTCGTCGCAGACCATCTCGAGGGCCTCGTTCTTCGCGCCGTTGATGACGACGATGATCTCGCCGGGACCCTGCTCGACCATGCGGCCGATGACGTCCCGGAAGAGGTCGAGCGGTTCGTCCACGACGGGGACGACGACGCTGGTGGTACCGGTGTAGGTGCCGGTGAAGGGGCGGTAGCGGGCGGACAGGACGACCTTGAGCAACCAGAGCAACCAGATCACCGCGGAGTACACGGCGAACAGGTAGAACTCGGGATGCCCTTCGACCATCTGCCTGATCTGCAGAATGAAGGTGAACATCGATCCCTGCTTCAACGTTCGAGGTGGAGATTCCGCTTCATCGGGGAATCAGGGTCGGTTCGGGTGACCCCATTGATGCAGAACCGTGACCGCACGCGCAACGCGGCCCCCGTCCGGGGGCGTTACGAGCGTGTTACGGGGTACACGTCGGTCCCCCTCGCGGTGGGAAGATCCTGTCCGCACTGGTGCTGACAGCACTCCGGTGGACCGGAAGCGGTGCCGGATGGCCGTCACGAGCACGAGCAGGTTCCGGGAGGCGCGGCGCACCACCGCAGGAAAGCCCCGTTCAGAGCATGGTCGCCGGGCGCGTCACCGCGTGGCTCCGGCACGCCTCCCCGACACCCGACGGCGAACGATCACGACGAGGTAACGACGGGCGGCCACCTGTGCCCCGGGGTACACGGAGATGTCGAACGGGGGACGCTGCGCGTTACGGGGAATTCACTTCCGAGGACGTGTCAACTCACTGCGAAACACGTCGCCCCGGGCGTGTCGCGACCGGGGTCAGGCGCCGTAGAACTCGCGCTCGAAGACCTGACGGGCCCGACGGGTGATCCCGAGGTAGTCGTCCTCGAGCTCCGACGCCGACCCCGGCGGGTACTCCATGAGCCGGGCGATGCCCTCGAGCTGCACACGGTCGACGGGCAGCACGTCGGTCGTCTTGCCCGACCAGAGGACGAGCGCGCTCCGGGTCCGCGACGCGAACCGCCACGCTGCCCCGAGCCGCTCGGCGTCCTCGGGTGCCACGAGCCCGGCGTCGCGTGCGGCGTCGAGGGCCTCGAGCGTCGAGGTCGTCCGGAGGCCGGGGATCGTCAGCGCGTGCTGGAGCTGCAGGAGCTGGACGAACCACTCCACGTCGCTCAGTGAACCGCGTCCGAGCTTGAGGTGGCGTGCCGGGTCCGCACCGCGCGGGAGCCGCTCGGACTCGACGCGGGCCTTGATGCGTCGGACCTCGCGGACCTGCTGGTCGTCGATGCGGTCCGGGTACCGCGTCCGGTCGGCCAGGTGCTCGAAGTCACGGAGGAGCTGCGCGTCCCCCACCGCACCCCGAGCTCTGAGCAGCGCCTGCGCCTCCCACGTGAGCGACCAGCGGGCGTAGTAGGCGCCGTAGGAGTCGAGCGTGCGGACCACGGGACCGTTCTTGCCCTCTGGACGCAGGTCGATGTCGAGGTCGAGCGGGTGGATGGCGTCATCGGTGAGCCGCCCGAGTTCCCGCACGATGGTCTGCGCCGCCCGCGAGGCCTGCTCCGAGGGGACGTCCTCGGGCGCGCGGTAGACGTAGAGCACGTCGGCGTCGGAACCGAACCCGAGCTCGCGCCCGCCGTACCGTCCCATCGCGATGACGCCGAACTCGAGCCCGGCCGGGGCGTCCCGCCGTGCCAGCACGAGGGCGCCGGCGAGGGTGGACTCGGTGACGTCGCTGAGCGCGGGCCCGAGGGCGTCCACGTCGAGGTGCCCGAGCACCGCCGCCATGCCGAGACGGAGGGTCTCACGACGGCGGGCGGACCGCACCAGTGCCGCGGCGCCGTCGACGTCGTCGCCGTGCCGGGCGGTCGTCGCGCTGACCTCGGCGAGCAGCGACTCGACCGGGCGGGGCCGCAGTAGCGTCTCGGGTTCGTCGAGCCAGGCGACGGCCTCGGGGAAGCGCTCGAGCAGACCGGACAGGAAGGCCGACTCGGACAGCACCGTCGTGAGCGAGTGCGCCGCACCGGACGAGTCGCGGAGCATGCGGAGGAACCAGCTCGACTCCCCCAGGGTGTCGCTCAGCCGGCGGAAGGCCAGGAGCGCCCGGTCGGGTGCCGGCCCCTCGGCCATCCACCGCAGGAGCACGGGCAGGAGGTTGCGCTGGATCGCGGCGCGACGGCTCGTCCCCTGGGTCAGCGCGCGGATGTGGCTGAGCGCGCCCGCCGGGTCCGCGAAGCCGATCGCGCCGAGGCGGTCGACGGCCTGGTCGCTCGTCAGCACGATGTCGCCGTCGCTCGCGGCCACCGCCGACAGCAGCGGTCGGTAGAACAGGCGCTCGTGGAGTCCGCGGACCTCGAGCTTCACGGCCCGCCACCGGGTCTCGAGCGCCGATGCCGACCGGGCGAGGCCGCTCGAGCGCGCCAGGACGCGGAGCTCCTCCTCGTCGGAGGGCATCAGGTGGGTGCGCTGCAGACGGCGCAGCTGGATACGGTGCTCGAGCAGGCGGAGCAGGGCGTAGTCCGGGCCGAACCGCGCGGCCTCGGGGCGACCGACGTAGCCCGCGGCGGTGAGGGCGTCCATCGCCTCGAGCGTGGACCGGACCCGCACGGTCTCGTCGTCGCGGCCGTGCACGAGTTGGAGGAGCTGCACGGTGAACTCGACGTCGCGGAGCCCGCCGGGGCCGAGCTTGAGCTGCCGGTCGACCTCGTCGTCGGGGATGTTGTCCGTCACCCGCTGGCGCATGCGCTGCACGGACTCGACGAACCCCGGGCGCTGCGCGGACGTCCACACGAACCCGGCGACCGCCTGGGCGTAGCGCTCCCCCAGGTCGACGGAGCCGGCGATCGGCCGCGCCTTCAACAGGGCCTGGAACTCCCACTCCTTCGCCCACCGCTCGTAGTACGCCACGTGCGAGTCGAGGGTCCGGACGAGCGCGCCGTCCTTGCCCTCCGGACGGAGGTTCGCGTCGACCTCCCAGAGCGCCGGCTCGGCCGCGAGGTCGGTGATCGCGTGGGTCGCCGCGATGGCCAGCCGGGTCGCGATGAGCACGGCCCGGTCGGTGCCGACGCCGGTGTCGGCCTCGTCGTCACGGGTCGGCTCGGTCACGAAGATGACGTCGACGTCGCTGACGTAGTTCAGCTCGCGCGCCCCGGCCTTGCCCATCGCGATGACGGCGAGCGGCGTCGCGGCGACGTCGGCCGCCGGGAACGGGACCTCGCGCCGGGCGACGTCCACCGCGGCCTCGAGGGCGGCGCCCGCGAGGTCGGCGAGCCCGGCCGCGACCGCGGGGAACGCCTCGGTCGGCGCGGCGTTCAGGACGTCGAAGAGGGCGATCTGGGCGAGGTGCCGGCGGTAGCGCACGCGCAGCCGGAGCCGCGCGTCCTCACCGGTGGCGCCGTCGATCGCCGCGAGCAGCGACGCGGTGTAGGCCTCCTGCGACCACGGCGCCGTCACCGGGGCGAGCAGCAGGTCGATCTCGGCCGGACGCCGGTGCAGGAACTCGCCGAGCCCGACCGACGCGCCGAGCAGCCGGACGAGGCGCTCGGCCGCGGCCTCGTCCGCGAGGACGGGGCGCAGTTCGTCCGGCGCGCGCTCGAGCAGCCGCTCGAGTGCACGGAGCGCGCCGTCCGGATCGGCGGTGGACTCCCAGAGGGCCGGGGCGGCGCTCACCGGCACCGGCAGGTCGGGGCCGAACCGCGCCTCCAGGTCGGCGATGCGTTCGAGGCTCTCCGACAGCTCCGCGAAGCCCAACCGGGCCAACTCGGAACGCGACGTCGTCGTCCGACCGGTCATCTGGTGCGCGCTCCCGGTGCCGTCAGAGCGCGCCGAGGTTGGTGTCGAGCTCGAACGGCGTGACCTGGTCGCGGTAGGCCTTCCACTCCTGCCGCTTGTTCAGCAGCACGAAGTTGAAGACCTGCTCGCCGAGCGTCTCGGCCACGAGCTCCGAGTCCTCCATGAGGCTCAGGGCGTGGTCGAGGCTCGCCGGGAGCTGGCTGTACCCGAGCGCGCGCCGCTCGGAGTCGGACAGGCTCCAGACGTTGTCCTCGGCCTCGGGCGGGAGCTCGTAGCCCTCGTCGATGCCCTTGAGCCCGGCGGCGAGCAGCAGCGAGTACGCCAGGTACGGGTTCGCCGCCGAGTCGATGCCGCGGTACTCGATGCGGGCGGACTGGCCCTTGTTCGGCTTGTACAGCGGGACGCGCACGAGCGCCGAGCGGTTGTTGTGGCCCCAGGTCACGAACGACGGGGCCTCGTCACCGCCCCAGAGTCGCTTGTACGAGTTCACGAACTGGTTCGTGACCGCGGTGATCTCGGGAGCGTGCTTGAGGACACCGGCGATGAAGTGCTTCGCCGTGTCGGACAGCTGGTACTGGCCGCCCGCCTCGTAGAACGCGTTCTGGTCGCCCTCGAACAGCGACACGTGCGTGTGCATGCCCGAGCCCGGCTGCCCGGAGAGCGGCTTCGGCATGAAGGTGGCGTAGACGCCCTGCTCGATCGCGACCTCCTTCACGACCGTGCGGAAGGTCATGATGTTGTCGGCCATCGTCAGCGCGTCGGCGTAGCGGAGGTCGATCTCGTTCTGCCCGGGGCCGGCCTCGTGGTGGGAGAACTCCACCGAGATGCCGAGGTCCTCGAGCATCCGGACCGACCGGCGACGGAAGTCGTGCGCGCTGCCCCCGGGGACGTTGTCGAAGTAGCCGGCGCGGTCGACGGGCTGGGGGCCGCCGTCCTTCCAGTCGCGGCTCTTCAGCAGGTAGAACTCGATTTCGGGGTGCGTGTAGAACGTGAAGCCGCGCTCGCTCGCCTTCGCCAGCGTGCGCTTCAGCACGTTGCGCGGGTCGGCGACGGCGGGCTGCCCGTCCGGCGTCGTGATGTCGCAGAACATCCGCGCGGTCGGGTCGATCTCGCCGCGCCACGGGAGGATCTGGAACGTCGACGGGTCCGGGTGCGCCAGGACGTCCGCCTCGTAGGAGCGGGTGAGGCCCTCGATCGCGGACCCGTCGAACCCGATGCCCTCGGCGAAGGCGCCCTCGACCTCGGCCGGGGCGATCGCGACCGACTTGAGGGTCCCGATGACGTCCGTGAACCAGAGTCGGATGAACTTGATGCCCCGCTCCTCGATGGTGCGGAGCACGAAGTCCGTCTGCTTGTCCATTGACGCCCTTTCCGTGGTGCAGCTGGTCCAGCTGGGAGTCTCAGCCTATTGGTCTTCGTCGTCCCAACGCTCGTTGTTCGCCTTGATGCGGTCCAGGGCGTGTTGCGCCTCCTCACGCGTGTCGAACGGGCCGATGCGGTCGCGCTGCGGCGACTGCGGGCCCTGCTCGACGGCGTGCGTCTTCTCGTTGAACCACCACTGGGACTCGATGCGTTCGTCACTCATGCCGCCACCGTACCCACGGGGCGCGTGCGTGGCCCGGGCGCGCCGGGTGCGCCCGGGTGCGCCGCGCGCGCCGGGTGCGCCGCGCGTGGTCGGCGGGGTGCCGAGTCTCGGCTCGGCGGACAGTTTCGCGGCGCCGGAGCGCGAGTTCCGTCCGCAGGCCCGAGTCTCGGGGCGCGCCCCGCGCGCAGGGTGAGGGCCTGGAGGCGGGGGGGGGGGGCGGCCGGGCGGCCCCCCCCCCCCCCCCCGGCGCGGGGGGCGCCCCCCCCCCGGGCCCCCCCGCG
>NZ_JBFPFM010000062.1:0-10931 GCF_047977705.1 Curtobacterium sp. LFS084 | reverse complement strand
CCGCGCGCCCGCGCGCGTCAGGCCGCGCGGCGCCGCGGCACCACGAGGGGCGTGCCGGGCACGGGGTCGGTCACGACGACGCAGGGCAGCCCGAACACGTCCTCGACCAGCTCCTCGGTCACGACCGACGCCGGCGGCCCCGAGGCCACGATCGACCCGTCCCGCATCGCGATCACGTGGGTGGCGTACCGCGCCGCCTGGTTGAGGTCGTGCAGCACCGCGACGACCGTGCGACCGGCCGCGTGCAACGCCGACGCCAGTTCGAGCACGTCGTACTGGTGCGCGATGTCGAGGAACGTGGTCGGTTCGTCGAGCAGGACGATGTCGGTCTCCTGCGCGAGCACCATCGCGATCCAGACGCGTTGCCGCTGCCCGCCGGAGAGTTCGTCCACGCCGCGGTCGGCGAGCGACACGGTCGACGTCTGCTCGAGTGCGGCCTGCACGGCACGGCGGTCCGACCCCGAGGACGGGTGCAGCAGGTCCTGGTGCGGGAAGCGCCCGCGGGACACGAGGTCGCGGACGGTGATGCCGTCCGGCGCGATCGGCGTCTGCGGGAGCATCCCGATGCGGCGCGCGACGGCCTTGGGGCGGAGCGACGAGATCGGGGCCCCGTCGAGGTACACCGTGCCCGCCGTCGGCTTGAGCGTCCGCGCGAACGACTTCAGCAGCGTCGACTTGCCGCACGCGTTCGGCCCGACGATGACGGTGAGCTCACCGTCCGGGATGTCGACGTCGAGCGCCGACACCACCACGCGGTCGTCGTACGCGAGCGTCAGCCCCCGGGCCCCGAGCGCGGTCGCCGGCACAGACGACGCAGACCCGGCGCCGTCGACGGAAGGGCTCAATTCTCGGCCTTGCCGTGCCGCCAGTACCCCATGAACGCGACCTGCTCCCGGTCGAGCCCGACCCCGCGCACGAGGTGGCGTCGGAGTTCCTTCACGCAGCCGGCCTCGCCCGCGATCCAGGCGTACACGGGCCGCGACGCCTCGGCGTCGGGGACGTCCCACAGCACCTGCTCGTCGACGTCCACGTCCTGCAGGTCCGCTCCGTCGCCGCACGCGGGTCCGGCGGCGACCGTCGATGCCCAGGCGTGCACGTGGTCGGTCATCCGGACGCCGTGCGAGGCACCGTTCCGAGCGATCCAGCGGACCTCGACGCCGGCGGGCGCGGACACCGGAAGGCGGTCGGCGTCGGTCGGGACCTCGATGAAGACGTGGCCGACGGTGGCGACGTCGAGCGCCTCGAGGATGGCGCAGATGGCGGGGGCGGCGGTCTCGTCACCGGCGAGCAGGATCCGGTCCGCGGCGCCGGGGTCGAACTCGGCCGCACCGGTCGGGAGCTCGGCGGGCGACGACGGCACGGCGGGCCCCACGATGCGGAGTTCGTCGCCGACCCGGCACGCCGAGACCCAGCGCGAGGCGGGTCCGGTGTCGCCGTGCGCGACGAAGTCGATGTCGAGCTCGCGGGCGTCCGGCCGGAACGACCGGACCGTGTAGGTGCGCAGCGGGTTCCGGATCGCGTCCGGCAGGGCACGCCAGGCGCCGTACCAGTCCTCGCCGTCGGGCAGGTCGGTGAAGCCGTGCCCGGGGATCGGCAGCACGATCTTGATGCGCTGGTCGAGACCGATCGACGAGAACTCGGCGAGGGCGTCGCCGGTCAGGGTCACCCGGACGAAGTGCGGGGTGAGCGACGTGACGGCCGCCACGCGGACGGAGAAGACACGGTACCGGGCTGCCACGACTCAAGTATGGCATGCCTTACCTAAGAGCCCCAAGGGTCCGCACGGTGCGAGGATCATCCCCGTGCCCGATGCCGACGACGAATTCCACGACCTGGCCGACCTCGTTCGCGCGAGCGGCGTGACGGCGCCGATGCGCGCCTCCAGGCAGGTGGTCCGCACCACCGCCGGACAGGAGATCGCCGCGATCCGGTGGGACACGGCGGACGGTCGGGAGGCGCGGATCACCTACCTGCACGGGCTCGGCATCGACGCGCACAGCTTCGACCAGACCGCGCTCGCCGTCGGCGAGCCGGCGGTCGCCGTCGACCTGCCCGGCCACGGCCGGTCCGGCTGGCGCGAGGACGCGGACTACGGCGCCGGTGCCACGGCGCCGGACGTCCTCGCGGCCCTCCGGGCGCTCGACGTCCCGCCCGGGATCGTCGTCGGACACTCCCTCGGCGCGATCCTCGCTGCCCGGCTCGCCGCGACCGCCCCGGAGCGCGTCACCGGTCTCGTCCTGGTCGACATGTCGCCGGACTTCGCCCAGCGGGCCGTCGACCGGATCGCCCGTGCCCTCGAGGACGAAGAGCCGTTCACGTCGCTCGACCAGGTGGTCGAGCGTGCCGTCGAGGCCCGGGTCGGGGACGATCGTCAGGTGCTCCTCCGCGAGGCCCGGCACACCACCAGGCTCGGCGCGGACGGCCGGCTCGTCCGGCGCCACCACTTCCCGCACCTGCCCGCCGGACGCACCTCGTCGGTGGGGCGCTTCGCGGACGCGTGGCCCGATCTCGAGGCCCTCGACGTGCCGGTGCTGCTCGTCCGGGGCGACCGCGGGTACGTGTCCCCGAAGCTGCACACGCAGTTCGCCGAGCGCCTGCCCGAGGCCGAGATCGTCACGGTCGCGGCCCGGCACGCCGTCCAGAACCAGGCGCCCCTCGAACTGGCCGCAGCGATCCGGGCATGGGCGGAAGGTAACGGTTTGTTGCATCCGATCGAACAACCGTCGCCGGAGCACCCCGGCCGCCGCTAACCTCGTGCAAGCGCGCGCGACGACCGTCGCCACCGCGCCGGAAGGAACCCACCACCCATGAGTCCGCTCCCCGCCCGCAGCACCGCACGTCTCGGCCGCGCGGTCGTCGCCGCCACCGCGGTCGTCGTCACCTCGGCCCTCGTGCTGACCGGATGCTCCGGATCCTCGACGGAGAACGGCGGCACCGACGCCACCGTCCGCGTCGGCCTCGTCCTCGAACCCACCAGCCTCGACATCCGCACGCAGTCCGGTGCCGCCCTCGACCAGGTGCTCATCGACAACGTCTACCAGGGGCTCGTCGGCCGCACGGCGGACGGCGGCGTCCGCGACGTGCTGGCGTCGAAGCACGCGGTGTCGGACGACGGCCTGACGTACACGTTCACACTGCGCGACGGCACCACCTTCCAGGACGGCAAGGACGTCACCGCCGCCGACGTCGTCTGGTCGCTGCAGCAGGTCAAGTCGAACGCGTCGTACGTCGACTCCGCGCAGCTCGCGAACGTGACGTCGATCACCTCGCCGTCCTCCGGTGTCGTGGAGCTCAAGCTCGCCAAGCCCGACTCCGATCTGCTCTGGAACCTGACCGGGCGCGCCGGCCTCGTGCTCGAGGAAGCCGCGAAGAACGACCTGTCCGACTCCGCCAACGGCACCGGCCCGTACGAGGTCGCGAGCTGGAAGCAGGGCGACTCGCTGACCTTCGCGCGGAACGCCGACTACTGGGGCACCAAGGCGAAGGTCGCGAAGGTCGTCTTCCGGTACATCACCCAGCCGTCCACCGCGGTGAACGCCATGGCGAACGGCGACCTCGACGTGCAGACCTCCGTCGACGGCACGCTGAAGAGCCAGCTGGAGAACAGCTCGGACATCTCGCTGCACACCGGCAAGACGACCGACAAGTACACGCTCGCGTTCAACGACCAGAAGGCGCCCTTCACCGACAAGCGCGTCCGTCAGGCGATCCGGCAGGCGATCGATGCCACGGCGATCATCAAGGCGATCGGCGGTACCGGCGTCGAGCAGGGCGGTCCGATCCCGGAGCTCGACCCGGGCTACCAGGACCTCACCGACATCGACGCGTACGACCCCGAGAACGCCAAGAAGCTCCTGGCCGAGGCGGGGCACCCGAAGCTCGACCTCACGCTGACGTACGCGAACATCTACTCCGCCACGATCGGCGACGTGCTGAAGTCCCAGCTCGCCGACGTCGGCATCACGCTGACGGTCAAGCGGGTCGACTTCGCCACGTGGCTGTCGCAGGTGTTCGAGGCGCCGAAGAGCGGCACCCGCGACTTCGACCTGTCGATGGTGAACCACGTCGAGGCGCGCGACTTCGGCAACTGGGCGAACCCGGACTACTACTTCGGGTACGACAACGCCGAGGTGCAGTCGCTCTACGCCGACTCGGTCGCCGCGACGGACGAGGCTGCCAAGGTCGCCGACCTGCAGAAGGCGGCGAAGATCGTCAGCGAGGACGCGGCCGGCGAGTGGCTCTACACGGCGACGTCGATCACGGCCGTCCGGAAGGGCGTCACCGGGTTCCCCTACGACGGCACGAACTCGCGCCTCGACCTGTCGAAGCTCGCCGTCAAGTGATCCTGGCAGGGACCACGGTTCCCGGAGCGCCGGTGTCGTGACCCGGTTCCTGATCGGGCGGGTGCTCCTGCTCGTCGTCGGCCTGCTGGTGGCCAGCGTCATCATCTTCGCCACGCTCCGGGTGCTCCCGGGGGACGTGGCGCAGATCGTCGCGGGCACGCAGGCGTCGCCGGCGCAGGTCGCCGAGCTCCGACAGCAGCTCGGGCTCGACCGCCCGGTCGTCGTGCAGTACCTCGACTGGATCGGCGGGCTCCTGCGCGGCGACCTCGGCCGGTCGCTCGTCACCGACGGGCAGGTCGCACCCGAGATCGCCCAGAAGCTCGGCGTCACGCTGCCGCTCGCGGGCATGTCCCTCGTCGCCGCGCTCGTCATCGGGGTGCCGCTCGGCGTGCTCGCGGCGGTGCTCCGTCGGCGTCCGGGCGGCGCCGTGATCGCGTTCCTGGCGCAGGCGGTCGCCTCGATCCCGATCGTCTGGGCCGGCATGCTCCTCGTGGCGCTGTTCGCCGTGACGCTGCACTGGCTGCCGACGCAGGGCTTCCCGCTCGACGGGTGGGACGAGCCCGGACGGGCGTTCGCGGCGCTCGTGCTGCCCGCGCTGACGATCGGCGCCGTCGAGGGTGCCGTGATCCTGCGGTTCACCCGGTCGGCGACGCTCAGCGTGCTCGACGCCGACCACGTCCGGACGGCGGCGGCCGTCGGGCTCACCCGGACGCAGGCGCTGCTCCGCCACGGGCTCCCCTCGGTGGCCCTGACGGTGCTGGCCGTGCTCGGCGTGCAGATCGCCGGCCTGCTCGTCGGGGCCGTCGTCGTCGAACAGCTCTTCTCGCTCCCCGGCGTCGGCCGCATGCTCGTCACCGACGTCGGCCGAAGGGACGTCACGAAGGTGCAGTCGGAGCTGCTCGTGCTCACCGGGCTGGTGCTGCTCGTGGGCTTCGCCGTCGACGTGGTGCACCGCACGCTCGACCCCCGCCAGCGCGAGGTGTCCGGATGAACGGGGTGTCCGCGTGATCCGCCGACTCGTCGCACGACCGACCGGGGTCTTCGCCGTGGTCGTCCTCGGCCTGCTCGTCGTCCTCGCCGCGGTGTCGCTCGTCTGGACGCCGCAGGACCCCTTCCGCGCCGACCCCTTCCACCAGTGGGAACCACCGAGCCCGGCGCACTGGTTCGGCACCGACGCCTCCGGTCGGGACATCGCGAGCTACCTGCTCGCCGGCACCCGCACGACCGTGCTCGTCGCGGTCGGCTCCGGCGTGATCGCGAGCGTCGTCGGCATGGTCCTCACCGCGATCGGCTCGCTCACCGCACGCTGGGTCCGCGAGGGCACCGCGGTCCTGCTCGACATCCTCGTGGCGTTCCCGACCCTCCTGACCGCGATGCTCCTCACCGCGATCGCCGGCGGGTCGCTCGGCGTCGTGATCGTCAGCGTCGGCCTGTCCTTCGGCGTGACGATCGCCCGGGTCGCCCGCGGGGAGATCCGCCGCATCGCCCGGAGCGACTACGTCACCGCGGCGCGTGCGTCGGGCGTCGGCGGTGCCGGGGTGTTGTTCCGCCACCTCGTGCCGAACGCGGCGCCCCTGTTCACCGTGCAGCTGTCGCTCGCGATGGCGACCGCGGTCCTCGCCGAGGCCGGCCTGTCGTACCTCGGCTACGGCGCCGGGTCGAACACGGCCTCGTGGGGCAGCCTGCTGTCCGACCTGCAGACGTACATCGGCGTGCACCCGTGGAGCGCGACCTGGCCCGGTGCGGCGATCGCCCTGGTCGTCGCGGCCCTGTCGCTGCTCGGCGATGCCGTCCGCGACGCGACCGACCCGCGCCTGACCACGAGCGACCGTGCGGCCGGTGGTGCGGCGACGCCCCGCACGCCGGACGACCCGACCACGTCGAGCACGGGGGTGACCGCATGAGCGACGCGACCACGCCGGGCACCCGAGCCTCCGGGCTCGAGGTGCGCGGACTGACGGTCCGCATCGACCGTCGGACGATCCTCGACGACGTGACGTTCACCGTGCCTCCCGGCCGTCGCGTCGGCGTCATCGGCGCGTCCGGGTCGGGCAAGTCGATGACCTCGCTCGCCCTGATGGGTCTCGAGCCCGCGGGGGCGAGCGTCACGGGCAGCATCCGGCTCGACGGCACCGAGCTCGTCGGGCTGCCCGACCGGGAGCGCGCCCGGCACCGCGGCGCCGGCATCGCGATGGTCTTCCAGGAACCCGGCACCGCACTCGACCCGCTCCGTCGCGTCGGCGCGCAGATCGCGGAACCGCTGCGCCTGCACCGCGGGCTCGACCGACGCGCGGCAGCGGCAGGGGCGCTCGACCTGGCGGTCCGGGTCGGGTTGCCGGACCCCGAGTCGCTCGTGCGGCAGTACCCGCACCAGCTGTCCGGTGGGCAGCGGCAGCGGATCTGCATCGCGATGGCGATGGCGGGACAGCCGTCCTACCTCGTCGCCGACGAACCCACCACGGCACTCGACGTCACGACCGAGGCGCGCATCCTCGAGCTGTTCGAGGGCCTCACCGCGGGCATGGTGTTCGTCACGCACGACCTCGCCGTCCTCGCACGGATCGCCGACACCGCGGTGGTCCTCGACGCCGGCCGGGTCGTCGAGCAGGGCTCGGTCGCCGGACTCCTCGCGGCGCCGCAGCACCCCGCGACGGCCGCGCTCGTCGACGCCGCCCGCGCCACCGCCCGCCGTGCCCCACGGACCGGAGACTCCGCATGACCGACGTCCTGCACGCCGAGGGCCTGCACCGCACCTACCGACTCCCCCGCCGCGGCCCGTTCGAACCCGGCCCCGTCCGGACCGCGGTCGACGGGGTCGACCTGTCCGTCGTGTCCGGCGCGCGTCTCGGGATCGTCGGCGAGTCCGGTTCCGGCAAGTCGACGTTGGTGCGGCTGCTCGCCGGCCTGGAGGCGCCTTCCGCCGGCACCGTGACCGCGTCCGGTCGTCCGGTGGTGGCGTCCGCATCCGCGGCCGCGATGCGCTGGTTCCGTCGCGAGACCGGGGTGGTCTTCCAGGACCCGTACGCCTCGCTCGACCCGCGGATGCGCGTCGGTGCGATCGTGGCGGAACCGCTCCGGGCGCTGCGGATCGACGGCGACCACCGCGAGCTGGTCGGTGACGTCCTGGAGCGGGTCGACCTGCCCGCCGACGCCGTCGACCGGTACCCGCACGAGTTCTCCGGCGGGCAGCGTCAGCGCATCGCGATCGCCCGGGCGGTGGTGCACTCGCCGCGGATCCTCTTCGGGGACGAGCCGATGAGCGCCCTCGACGTCGTGGTGCGGGCCCGCGTCATCGATCTGTTCCGGTCGCTCGCCGACGACCTCGGGCTGACCCTGGTGCTGGTGTCGCACGACATCGGCGTGGTGCAGCGGCTGTGCGACACCGTGGCGGTGATGTCCGCGGGGCGGATCGTCGAGCACGGGCCGGTGTCCCTGCTCGACGCGCCGGAACACCCGGTGACCCGGGCCCTGGTGGAGGCGGCGCCGACGCTGCCGTAGGGCTGGGTTGTGGTGCGTCGTCGGGTGCGGACTCGGAACGACTTCGTCGACGTCGTACGACAGCGACGATGTCGTTCCCCCGCGCGCGCAACCGTTGCGAACGCGCAGGAGCGACATCTCCGACGTCGTACGACCACGACGATGTCGCACCGGCTCGCCGTCCCCGACTGGCTCGCCGCCCCCGACGGGCTCGCCGTCCCCGAGGGGCTCGCCGCACGCCAGCGCCCGGCACCGCTGGGTCAGGCGGTCCAGGCCGCCGGGTGCCGCCGCTGCCACCGGAGCCGCCGCTCGAGCTGCGCGCCGATCGCCAGGAGCACCCGCTCGCCACCGGGACGCCCGATGAGCTGCACACCCATCGGCAGTCCGGCGCCGTCCGGGTGCTCCTCGTCCGTCACCCCGACGGGCAGCGTGATCGCCGGCAGCCCGGCCACGTTCGCCATCGACGTCCACGGTGAGTACGCGCACTGGCGGCGGAAGTCCTCCTCGGGGTCGTCGCCGTACCAGCCGAGCGGCCGCGGCGTGAGCGCGAGGGTCGGCGTGAGCACGGCGTCGAACCGGTCGAACGTGCCGATGAGTGCGGCCGAGAAGGTGTCGAGCGCCGTCATCGCGTCGAGCACCTGCGTGCCGGTCAGGGTGCGGCCGCGGTCGACGAGCCACGACACCAGGGGCGTCAACGCCGAGAGGTCGATCCCGGGGACCACCGGCAGCCGGGCCGCGCTCGACTCCCACGCCACCCGGAACGCGTCGGCGTACGGCGCCCGGGGCATCCGGACGTCCTCGACACCGTGTCCGACCTCGCCGAGCACCCGGACCGCGGTCTCGACGGCGGCGCGTGCCGCGGGGTCGACCACCACGTCGACGGTGTCGTCCCACGGGGAGCCCTCGAGCAGTCCGACGACGAAGCGCCCCTCACCCCGGACGGCCGCGGCGGTGAACGGTCCCTCGCCGACGTCGGGCGTGACGAGCGCGTACGGGTGCGGCTCCGGGAGCCCGGTCGGAGCCACGAGCGCGTCGAGCAGCATGCCCGCGTCCGCGACCGTCCGCGTGATCGGGCCCGCGACGGACAGGCCGCCGACGCCCGAGCGTCCGGGCATCGACGGCACACGCCCGCGGCTCGGCTTGAGCCCCACGAGCCCGGTCGCCGCGGCCGGGATCCGGACCGATCCGCCGCCGTCCGTGCCGACAGCGGCCGGCAGGAGTCCGGCGGCGACGGCGACCGCCGCGCCGCTCGACGACCCGCCGGGCGCGCGGCTCGTGTCGTACGGGTTCCGGGTCACGCCGAAGCGGGTCTCGGAGGACGACGACATCCCGAACTCGGGCGACGCGGTCTTGCCGAGGCTCACGGCGCCGGCGGCGTCGAGCGCCGCGACGAGCGGGTGGTCGACGGGCGCGGGACGCTCGGGCAGGCTCGTGGTGCCGTTCCGTGTCCGGACCCCGGCACGGTCGTACAGGTCCTTGTCAGCAGACGGGAGCCCCCACAGCGGTCGGGACGTCGGGACGCGGTGACCGAGGTGCTCGGCACGGTCGCGTGCGGCGTCGGCGGTGACCGTCACGAAGGCGCCGAGCGCCGGATCGAGCCGGGCGATCCGCGCCAGGTAGTGCTCGGTGACCTCGAGGGCGGTGGCGTCGCCCCGTCGGATCCAGTCCCAGAGTTCCTGTGCGGTGAGGTGGTGGAGTTCGAACACGAGACCCCAGCCTAGGCGGGGCCGGAAATTCACCTGAACGTTCATTCAGTGACTTGTCCCTCGTTCGGGGGCCGATCGGGCGGCATCCACGAGCCGCCCTCATCCAGGGCCTGGACGATCCACCGGCGGACTGCGGACCGGACGGGTTACGGTTCCGCGTCGCACCACCAACCTCAGGAGGAACAAGGCCACGTGTTGACCAGGGACAACGACAGGGAACTCCACGGGGGGCACGGGGAAAACAGGGGGAAGGGGCGTCGCAGGGGCGCTCGCGAACAGAACGGACGGATCAGGACGCGGCGGGTCGTCGCCGGCATGGCGATCGTCGCGGGCGGAGCCCTCGTGCTCGGGCTCACGCAGCACGCGAACGAGACCGATGCCGCGACCAGAGGAGCGGCGACGGCACGGGCGGCGACCGGGACTCCGACCAGCGAGCCCTCGGCCACGAGCACCGCGCACGCCACCCCGACGGCTGCTCCGTCGACGGCGTCACCGTCGGCGTCGTCGTCGACCGCGTCGGCTCGGATCACCGCACGACCGACGCCGACCGCCACCGCCACCGCCACGTCGGCAGCCGCCGCTCAGGCCGCCACCGCGACCGACTCGACGTCGGTGCCGCGGGGCGACGTCACGTCGAACGGGCGGACGTGGAAGCAGTCGTACGCCGAGGACTTCACGACCGACGCCGGCCTCGGCAGCGTCCTCAGCGCCTACCCGCGGCTCGGGGCGTACTCGGGCTACAGCGACACCAGCGGACGCGGGTACTACGCGCCGGACAAGGTGCTCAGCGTGTCGAACGGGAACCTCGACTTCTGGCTGCACTCCGAGGACGGGCAGCCGCTCGTCGCCACGGTGTTGCCGGACGACTACCAGCCGCACACGACGGGCCGCGTGTCGATCCGGTACAAGACCACGAACACCGAGGGCTACAAGTTCGTCGGGATGCTCTGGCCGAGCAGCAACGACTGGAACGAGGGCGAGATCGACTGGCCCGAGGGCGACCTCGGCAGCACGGTCCGACCGGCGTCCGCGATCCCGGGCACGCTGAGCAACGGCATGATGACGTTCGACAGCTCGATCCAGCAGCACTCGGCGACGACGCAGAGCAGCGGCTACCACGTCGCGACCACCGAGTGGGACCACGGCGCGGTCCGGTTCTACTGGGACGGCGCGCTCGTCTCGACGACGCACAGCGCGGTCCCGACGGAGCCGATGCGCGTGACGCTGCAGGCGGAGACCGCCATCGGCGGCACTGTGCCGGCGTCCGCGAGCGGCCACGTCGACATCGACTGGGTCTCGATCTGGGACTGACGGAGTGCTGACGGGAGGGGGGGGGGGGGCGGGGGGGCCCGCCCGCCCCACGGGGGTGGGCGGAGGCCGCCGGGGGCGGCGTGTGATGGGGGCC
>NZ_JBFPFM010000061.1:0-12163 GCF_047977705.1 Curtobacterium sp. LFS084 | reverse complement strand
CGTCAGCGCGGGAAGCCGGGCGGCCGCGCCGTCGCCACCGCCGACGCGCGGTCGAGCACCGCCGCCCGCCCCCGCAGCGCCCGCAGGTCCCGCTCCCGCCGCAGCACAACGACCCCGGCGAGGAACACCTCGGGTCGGACCGGCGGCACGGGGTGCGCGTACCCGGCGACTGCGGCGGCCAGGTCACGCGCCGCCGCCTCGCGCAGCTCGGGCCGGAGGTCGGCGGCACCGCGGAAGAACGCCCCGAGCCGGTTCTCGAGCCGCTGCGGCAGCGCCGACACGTCCGCGATCCCGGCCCAGCCCACGAGCTCCGCGGGCATGAGGACCGCGGGATCGCGCTGCTTCGCCGAGCGCTCGTGCTGCACGAAGGTCCCCGCGAGCAGGTCTCCGAGCCGCCGTGGCCGGGAGCCGAACAACGCGACGAGGAACGCCACCGACCCGACGGTCATCCACAGCTCGAACAGTCCGACGAGCGCTCGGGTGAACGCGTGCCGGAACCCGATCGCCCCGCCGTCGAGCCGCACGACCCGGGTGCCGGTGGCGTAGCGGCCGACGCTCTTGCCGCGGGTCGCGGTCTCGAGCGCCGCCGGCACGAGCACGAGCACGGCGACGAGGGCGCCGATGCTGAGGGCCGCGGCCCACGCGTCGTCGAGGCCGCTCGGCCAGACGCGGGAGAGGCCGAACACGAGCATGAGGTAGAGCGCGAGCAGGCAGACGCCGTCGAGGAGCGCCGCCGCCAACCGCAGCGCGATGCCGGCGGGTTGCACGTCGAGTGCGACGGCCTCGCCGACGACGAGCTCGTCGTGGGTGTCCTCGAGCGCTCGGACGAACCGACCGTCGGCGAGGTCACGCGGCACGCGGGTCTTCGGCATGGGATCATTCTGTCGGAGACACCCGGCGTCCGCGCGGGGACCGTCCGGACGGGCCGTGCGCACGACCGACACGAGCGGCACCGGAGCGCGGACGCAACGACAGCGGACGCAACGACTGCGGACGCAACGACTGCGGACGCAACGATTGCGGACACGACGAGTGGGGGAGACGCTGTGGACCTGGACGCCTACACCGAGGTGCACCGCGACCGGTGGCAGGAACTCGACCGACTCGCCCGCGCCCGTCACGCCTCCGGCGCCGACGTCGACCGCCTCGTCTCCGGCTACCAGGAGGCCGCGACCGACCTCGCCCGGATCCGTGGCGCCGCGCCGCGCTCCGCCGTGGGTGACCGCCTCTCGCTGACCCTCTTCCGCGCTCGGCTCCGGTTCACCGGCACCCCGGTCGACCCGCTGGCCGCGGTGACGACGTTCTTCGTCCTGCAGCTCCCCGCGGCCCTCCACCGGATCCGCTGGGTCACGATCTGGGTCGCGGCGGCCACCGCGGCGGTCGCGGCGATCACGGCGGTCTGGATCACGACGACGCCGGGAGCCGTCGACACCTTCGGCACGCCCGAGGCGCTGCGGCAGTACGCGACCCAGGACTTCCAGGCGTACTACTCCGACCACGGCCTCGGCGCGTTCACCGCACAGGTGTGGACGAACAACGCCTACATCGCTGCCACGATGGTCGCGTTCGGCATCACCGGCCTCTTCGTGCCGTTCTCGATCGGCCAGAACGCGATGAGCCTCGGCGTCTCGGCGGCGATCATGCACGACCAGGGCCGGCTCGGCGACTTCTTCCTGTACATCGCCCCGCACGGCCAGCTCGAGCTGTACTCGATCTTCCTCGCGGCGGCCGCGGGCCTGATGATCTTCTGGTCGTGGGTCGCGCCGGGTGCCCGCACCCGCGGCCAGGCCCTCGCCGAGGACGGCCGAGCGCTCATCACGATCGCCGTCGGCCTCGCGCTCACGCTCCTGCTGTCCGGACTCGTCGAGGGCACCGTGACCCGTCAGGACTGGCCGTGGCCGGTGAAGATCGGGATCGGCACCGTCGCCCTCGCGGCCGTGCTCTGGTACCAGTGGGTCCTCGGCGGGCGCGCGCACCGCGCGGGGCAGCGCGGCGACCTCGAGGAGTTCGAGCGCGGCGCGTCCGCCCTCGTCGCCGACTGACGGCTAGAGCCGCCCCGAGGCCTTCGCACGGATGTAGGCGTCGGCGACGAGCGGTGGCACCTGCTCGGGCGCAGCGCGGACGACCTCGGCTCCGGCGCGTCGTGCGACGTCGGCCACGCCGTCGGCGTCGAGGAGCGTGCGTTCGGCGGCGGCGCGCCGGTGGACGTCGCGCTCGGCGCGGGCCGGGAGGGACGGCACCCGCCCGCCGCGTCGCCGCGGCTCCGGGGCGGTCGGCTCCACGGCCCCGCTCGCCATCCGCTCGACCGTCGGGTCCGTCACGCTGGTGACGACGACCGCGTGCCGCCGGGTGAGCCGGGGGAGCACGGCGAGCAGGTCGCCCGACGCCCCCACGGAGTCCAGGCTCGACACGAGCACGACGAGCGCCCGCGAGGTGGTGATCGAGTCGACGAGCCCCGGGACCGCCGCCCAGTCCGTCGCTGCGAGCCCGGCATCGGTGAGTGCGAGGGTCTCGCCGAAGCGCTGGACGACGTCGCTGCGGGTGGCACCGTGCACCCGCGAGCGGACGGTGTCGTCGAGCACGGCGAGGTCGACCCGGTCGCCAGCAGCTGCGGCCAGGGCACCGAGGAGCAGGGCGGACTCGATGAACGTGTCGAGGCGCGGTTCGTCGTCGACGCGGCCGGCACCGGCACGCCCGGCGTCGACGACCACGATCACCCGACGGTCCCGCTCCGGACGCCAGGTGCGCACCACGAGGTCCTGGCGCCGGGCGGTCGCGCGCCAGTCGATCGACCGGACGTCGTCGCCGCGCACGTAGTCCCGCAGCGAGTCGAACTCGGTGCCGTGACCGCGGAGCTGGAGCGTGGTCTCGCCGTCGAGCTCCCGCAGACGTGCGAGCCGCGAGGGCAGGTGCCGACGGGACCGGAACGGCGGGGTGACGACCAGCTCCGCCGGCGCCGGGACGACCCGTTGCCGGGCCGCGAGTCCGAGCGGGCCGAACGCGCGCACGGCGACGCCGGCGGACGCCCGACGGCCGCGCCGGAACGGGGCGAAGCGCATGCGTGCCGTCCGGCGTTCGCCGGCGGGGACCTGCAGCCGCATCCGCCTGGGGGCGTGTCCGGCGGACGGCTCCCACATGTCACGGACCACGCCGCGGAGCGTGCGGCTCCCGTCGTTGGCGAGGACGAGCGTGCCGTCGGCGGTGGTGTCGCGCCGCGCGAGCCTCGGCATCCGCCGCTCGACGCGCACGGCGGTGAGGTCGGCGGCGAGCAGCACGTCGAGCACGGCGGCCAGCACGACCACCCCGGCCCAGGCGAGACCGGCCCATCCCGTGCCGAGGAGCATGGTGGGCACGATCGCGACGGCGAGGAGCGCGACGAAGCGGCCGGAGATCGCCACTAGATCGGCACCCGGACCTGCTCGACGACCTGCTGCAGCACCCCGTCGGCGCCGACGCCCTCGAGCTCGGCGTCCGCGGCGACGCGCAGCCGGTGTCGCCACACGGGCAGGAGCATCGCCTGCACGTGGTCCGGTGTGATGGCGTCGTAACCGGTGAGCCACGCCCACGCCTTCGCCGCGGCGAGCAGGGCGGTCGCGCCGCGGGGGCTGACACCGACCCGCACGGAGGGCGCCTGCCGGGTCGCGCGGGCGAGGTCGACGATGTACGCGAGGACGTCGTCCCGTGCCCCGACCTCGCGGACCGCACGCTGGGCGGCCAGGACCTCGTCCACGCCGAGGACCGGGGCGACGCCGGCGGAGCGGACGTCACGCGGCACGAAGCCGTCGGCGTGCCGCCGGAGCACCTGCCACTCGACGTCGCGCGGCGGGACGTCGAGCGTGAGCTTCATGAGGAAGCGATCGAGCTGGGCCTCCGGCAACGTGTACGTGCCCTCGAACTCGATCGGGTTCATGGTCGCCGCCACGAAGAACGGGTCGGGCAGCGCGCGGGCGTCACCGTCGACGCTGACCTGGCGCTCCTCCATGGCCTCGAGGAGCGCGGACTGCGTCTTCGGCGGCGTCCGGTTCACCTCGTCGGCGAGGAGCACGTTCGTGAACACCGGCCCCTCGCGGAACGGGAAGGTACCGGTCGAGGCGTCGTACACCAGCGAGCCGGTGACGTCGCCGGGCATCAGGTCCGGCGTGAACTGGATCCGCTTGGTGTCGAGCGACATCGCGGCCGCGAGGCTCCGGACGAGCAGCGTCTTCGCGACGCCGGGGACGCCCTCGAGCAGCACGTGTCCCTGCGCGAGGATGCCGACGATCATCCCGGACACCGCGCCCTCCTGCCCGACGACGGCCTTGCCGACCTCGGCGCGGAGCCGCCCGAAGGCGTCGCGGAGCGGATCGGCCGGACGGGTCGCCTGCGGGCTCTGGGTGGTGGACGGGTCGGTCACGGGCGTGCTCCTCGGTGGTCTCGGTCGGTCTGGCGGGCGCCGGTGGTCGCGGCGAGGACGGCGCGTTCGAGCTCGTCGAGCGCTGCCGCTCCGGCGGTGAGGCTGCGGTCGTCGGTGGTCGGCCCGCCGACGAGGACGGCCCCGACGCGGCGGTCGGGGATCCCGGTGGCGCGGGCCGCGGCACGGACGACCTCGTCGACGTGGGCCGACCGGGGGAGTCCGAGCCGACGAGCCGTGCGCCGGATGGCCGCGATCCGGAGCGTGTCGAGGGCGTGGGTGCGATCGCCCGTGCGGGCGGCGAGTCGGGCGCGGCCCTCGGTGGTCTCGGCGGCGCGCACCACGACGGGCATCCGCTCGACGACGAGCGGCCCGAGGCGACGACCGCGCCAGAACGCGGCGGCGACCGCGACGAGGCCGAGCAGCGCGAGTGCGCTCGGGACCCACGGCGGTGCCAGCGAACCGAGGGTCGGCGCGGCGTCCGAGGCGCCCGGGACCGGGGTGTACCAGGTGAGCGTCGCGCCCTCGCCGAGCAGCCCGAGGGCGAGCGCGGCGTTGCCGGCGGTGGTGATCGTGTCGTTCCGGAACGCCGCGGTGGTGCCGACGAGGGTGACGTCTCCGGCGGCCGTGTCCGTCCGGACGAGTCCGTACACGCGGTCGCCGCCCGAGCCGGACGGCGCGCAGAGGTCGGTCCCCGCGGGCGCCCGTCGACCGTCGGGTACGGCGTACCCGGTCCCCGTCGCCGTGATCCGCTCGGCCACGGCAGCGGCGGGGATCGCGCACGAGACCGTGCGGACGGTGTCGTCCCCGTCGACCGGTGCGGCCGGTTCGACGTCGAGACCGAACGCGTCGAGCATCCGGGGGTCCGAGGTCACGAGGACGACGTGCTCGACCTCGCGCGCGAGCCGCCGCGCGACGGCCGGGTCGAGGACACCGCGCTCGTCGTCCACGAACACGGTGCCGTCCGCGATCCGGTCCGCACGGTCCACCACACGGACGTCGGTGCCGCGCTGTTCGAGGACGCGCACCAGCGCCTTCGCGCCGCTCGCGGAGGTGGACGCCGGGTCGAGCGGAACCCGGTCGGTGGCGGGCCGCCCGACGACCGCGGTGAGCACGGCGAGGAGCGCGCCGACGAGCACGACGGCGACCCACGCACCGACACGGCGGCCGCGACCTCCCCGGTCGCGCTCCGGCGGTCCGGACCCGGCGGACCGCGGCGGAGTGGACACCGTGGCGGTCACGCGGGCACCGCCGGGGTCGTCGCATGGGCAGGACGTGCCGTCCGGACGGCGTGCTCGGTGTCGAGGACCTCGCGGGCTGCCGTCTCGGTGGCGGCGACGTCCAGGTAGCGGACCTCGTCGAAGGTGACGGCCGCGTGTTCGATCCGGGTGGCCTCGATCGGGAAGACCCGTGCCGCGCGGCCGGCGATGGCCCGCGCGGTGGCTCCCGGGACGTCCGGCACGAGGTCGCGCTCACCGAGTCCCCTGGCGATCGCGCGGTACCCGTCGAGGACCGCACGCGACCAGTCGCCGGCACGGAGGGCAGCGTGGGCGTCCTCGGCGATCGCGCTGGCCGGACGGAGGTCGTCGTCGTCGAACACGCCGCCGGTCTCCCCGTCGGTGAGCCGCGCCCGTCGGCGGGGGAGTCCGCGGGCGACGACCACGAGCACGACGACCGCCACGAGCACGACCACGGCCGTCCAGAGCAGGGTCTGCGCGACCGCCGGGGACCCGAGGCCGTCGGCGCGGAGCGACCCGAGCCAGTCGAGGACGGCACGCGAGGCGCGGTCCCACCACGTCACGTGCGCACCGTCGTACTCCGACCGCTCGAGCTCGTGCTCGAGGAGCCGACGTGCCTCGTCGGGACCGATCGTCATGCCCGGCCGTCCGGCGGGTAGCGACCGGGAGCGCCGCCCCACTGCGGCGGCGCGGTCGGCCCACCGGCGGCACCGGGGCCGGGCTGTCCGGGCCACGGCTGCCCGGGCGCGGTGCCCGGCTGCCCGGGCCACGGCTGCTGCGGCGCAGCGCCCGGCCACCCCTGCCCGGGCCAGACCGGCCGGTCGACCCGCGGCGACGGCGCGAACGGGTCGGTCGGCGTTCCTGTCTCGAGGTGCGACGCGATCCGCTGGTCGAGCGCCTCGGTCCGGATGCGACGGTCGATCGCCAGGAAGGTCACGACGGACGCCGACAGCACGTCCGTGACGCACTGCACCGCGATGCCGAGCAGGCTCCCCACGACGATCGCGATCACCCCGCCCGTCCCGGCACCCGAGGCCGCGTCGGTCTGGCCGAGCGGGTCGAACGTGCCGCCCAGGAGCACCGCGCCGATCGTGAGCGGGATGGTCGCGATGGACACCGCGACACCGAACACGGCCTGCACGAGCAGGATGATGCCGAAGGTGCGCCAGAAGGCTCCACGGGTGAGGCGCCACGACTGCGCCGCGGCCTGGAAGACGGGGCGTCCCTCGAGCGCGATGGTCGGCACGGTGAACGCGAACTTCGTCCCGAGCCACACGAGCACGACCGCGAAGCCGAGGCCGAGCAGGAAGAAGCCGAGCAGGAAGGCGCCCAGGCCGGAGCCGGAGCCGCTCCCGGAGGCCGCGGCGACGAGCCCGATCATGACGCCCACGAACACGATGCCGATCACGACGCCGGCCGCGAGCTGCAGCAGGATCCAGGCGACCACCGACCAACGGCGCCCGGCGAGCAGGGCCCAGAGTCCGCGGAAGGTCGCGCGTCGGCCGAGGACGCGTGCGCCGGTGTCCGCGGCGACCGGCGCGACGAGGAAGCCACGCCCGAGGTAGGCCAGGAACGGCAGCGCGACGGAGAGGACGAGCCACAGGGTGAACGAGCCGGCGAGGATCGAGTCCGAGCCGGTCGCGCCGCCGTCGACCGCCTGGAGCATGCGCGACTGGAGCACCTGCTGACCGAACGCGCTCACGAGCGTCGAGAGGAGCCCGAGGACGCCGCTGAGGAGCAGGCTCCAGAGCAGGAGCACCCGAGCGTTGCGGCGGAACACGGTGAACGCGCCGGCGAGGACGTCGCCGAGCCCGAGCGGCCGCAGCGGGATGACCGGTCGCGACCCGACCGGCGGGGGACCGGACGGACCCCCGGGGCCACCGACCCACTGGCCGGGCTGGCCGGACTGACCCTGCCACGGCCCTGGCTGGCCGGACTGACCCTGCCACGGCCCGGACTGGCCGGACTGGCCCGGCCACGGCCCGGACTGGCCGGACTGGCCCGGCCACGCGCCGGACGGCTGCGACGCCGGGGGCCGAGCCGCGCCTCCTGGACGCTCGTCCCGACCGTCCTCGGACCCGCCGGGCGCACCCGGTACCTGCCAGTCGGACATCGCCGCCCCCTCGTGCTCCCGACCACGCACGCGGAAGACGCGGTCGACACCCATCCTGTCGGAAAACGCCGTCGCACGGGGCCTCGGCTATCGTGAGGGGTCAGGTGCCGACCGGGCACTGCCGCACGTCACACGGAGTCCCCATCACATGACACCGCGCATCCTCGTCGTCGACGACGACCAGGCCCTCGCCGAGATGATCGGCATCGTCCTCCGCTCCGAGGGCTACGAACCCGAGTTCAGCGCCGACGGCAACGACGCCATCGACGCGTTCCACGGGACGAAGCCCGACCTGGTGCTCCTCGACGTCATGCTCCCGGGCATCGACGGCATCGAGGTGTGCAAGCGCATCCGTGCCGAGAGCGGCACGCCGATCATCATGCTCACGGCGAAGGGCGACACCTCCGACGTGGTCGCCGGCCTCGAGAACGGCGCCGACGACTACGTCGTGAAGCCCTTCAACCCGAAGGAGCTCGTCGCCCGCATCCGCACCCGGCTCCGACCGACCGCCGCGGACGCCACCGTGCTCCACGTCGGCGACCTCACCGTCGACGTCGCCGGGCACGAGGTCCGACGCGGCGACGCCGTGATCGCGCTCACCCCGCTGGAGTTCGACCTGCTGCGGGCCCTGTCCGAGAAGCCCAACCAGGTCTTCACCCGCGAGATGCTGCTCGAGCAGGTGTGGGGCTACCACTACAAGGCCGACACCCGGCTGGTGAACGTCCACGTGCAGCGCCTCCGCGCGAAGATCGAGCACGACCCCGACAACCCGAAGATCGTCACCACGGTGCGCGGCGTCGGGTACCGGGCCGGAGGGTCCTGAGCACCGTGCCGTCCACACCGTCGACCGGCGGCGTCGCCGTGCGGGGCAGACTCGCCCGCGCCGGCCGCCGTGTCCGACGGTGGGTCCGGCGCGGCTGGCGGGGTGTCGCGTACCTCTGGCGCCGCTCCCTGATGTTCCGGTCGGTCGCGATCACGGTGATGACCACCGGCCTCGCGATCGCGATCATCGGCACCGCCGTCATGATCAGCATCTCGAACAACGTCTACGCGCAGCGCCGCGACCAGATCGAGTCCGAGTCCGCCCGCGCCACGATCGTCGCGCAGGGCATCTTCGACGCGGCGACCGCCGGCGAGGACAACAACCAGAGCGAGCTCGAGACCCTGCAGAGCGAGGCGCAGCAGGCGATCCTGTCGAACACGACGAGCCCCGGCGGCACCAGCATCGCCATCGAGCGGACCCCGAACCAGCCCGGCCCGCAGACGGTGCAGAACGTCGCCAGCCAGGGCTTCCCGGACGCCGTGATCACCGACGCGCTGCGCAAGGAGGTCGGCAAGGACACCGGTCGGCTCAGCCTGCAGCCGGTGCGGCTCGAGGACGACGGGCGCCGCCAGCCCGGGCTCGCGGTCGGGTCGACGCTGCAGATCCCGAGCGCCGGGCAGTACGAGCTGTACCTCGTGTACGACCTCTCCGACGCCCAGCAGACCCTCGACTTCGTCTCGCAGACGCTCTCGATCGGCGGTGTCGCGCTGATGGTGCTCATCGCCCTCGTCACCTCGCTCGTCGTCCGGCTGGTCGTCGTCCCGATCCGCGGTGCCGCCGAGACGAGCCGGAAGATCGCCTCGGGCCGGCTCGACGAACGCATCCCGGTGCGCGGCAACGACGACATCGCCACCCTCGCCCGGAGCTTCAACGGCATGGCCGACGCGGTGAGCCGGCAGATCACCCAGCTGGCCGAGCTCTCCCGGGTGCAGCAGCGGTTCGTCTCCGACGTCTCCCACGAACTCCGCACCCCGCTCACGACCATCCGGCTGGCGGGCGACATGCTCTACGACTCCCGGCACGCGTTCGAGCCGTCGGTCGGCCGGTCCGCCGAGCTCCTGCACGCCCAGGTGGAGCGCTTCGAGCTGCTGCTCGCCGACCTCCTCGAGATCTCCCGCTTCGACGCCCAGGCCGTGCACCTCGACCCCGAACCCGTCGTCCCCGCGGCCCTCGCCACCGACATCGTCGACGAGTTCCGACCGCTCGCCGAACGCGCCGGCATCGACCTGCAGCTCCTGACGCCCGGCGGCCACACCACCATGCAGCTCGACGCGAAGCGCATCCGCCGCGTCCTGCGCAACCTCGTCGGCAACGCCATCGAGCACGGCGACGCGAAGCCCGTGCAGGTCGTCGTCGACAGCGACGCCCGCTCCGTCGCGATCGCCGTCCGCGACCAGGGCATCGGCATGCCGCCCGAGGACGCCGCCCGCGTGTTCGACCGGTTCTGGCGTGCCGACCCGAGCCGCAAGCGCACCATCGGCGGCACCGGACTCGGCCTCGCCATCTCGCTCGGCGACGCGAACCTGCACGGCGGCAGCATCGACGTCTGGTCGCGCCCCGGCGAGGGATCCGCCTTCGTGCTGACCCTGCCGCGCAACGACCGCGTCGCCGTCACCACCTCGGCGATCCCGCTCCCGGACCTCGACGAACCGTACGACGGCCCCCGCGCCGTCCGAGAGGACGACTGATGCGTACCCGACTCCGCACCCTCGTCGCCGTGGCGCTCGCCGCGGTGACGGTCGTCGCCGTGTCCGCCTGCGCCGCGATCCCCACCGACGGCGCGGTCCGGTCCGGCGGGGTGATCAAGGACCAGTCGGTCTCCGGCGTCGACTACCGCCCCGGCAAGCCCGTGCCCGGAGCCGACCAGACGACGATCCTGCGCGGCTTCATCGCCGCCGGCACCGGCGCGGCGGACGACTACGAGGTCGCCCGCGAGTTCCTCGCCTCGGGCTTCTCGACGAAGTGGAACCCTCGGCGCCAGGTGACGATCCAGTCCGGCAACCCGGCCGTCGAGCGCGTCGGCGAACGGGAGCTGACCTACACCCTCACGGCGAGCGCCACCGTCGACGCCGACGGCGAGTACACCCAGGCGGTCCGCCCCACCTCGTCCACGCTCACGTTCCAGTTCACCCGCGAGGACGGCGAGTGGCGCATCGCCTACGCCCCCGACGGCATCATCCTGTCGCCGGTGAGCTTCGAGTCGGTGTTCCAGCAGCACGCCCTGTACTTCTACGACCCCACCTACCGGTTCCTCGTCCCCGACGAGCGCTGGTTCCTCGCGCGGTCGTCGACGAGCACCCGGATCGCGAGCGCCCTGCTCGCCGGTCCGGCGGACTGGCTCAAGGGGGCCGTGGTGTCCGCGTTCCCCGAGGGCACGCAGCTGTCCCTCAACGCCGTCACCGTCGAGAGCGGGACGGCCCTCGTCGACCTGTCGAGCGACGCCCTCGGTGCCAGCAGCGAGGCGAAGGCCCGGATGCGCGAGCAGCTGACCAAGTCGCTCGCCTCGGTCGCCGCGGTGTCGTCCGTCGACATCACGGTCGAGGGCGGACCGTTCTCCATCCCCGACACCGGCGGCGTCGACGCGCAGCAGAACCCCGACGTCGACGCCCGCCCGCTCGTCGACGAGGACGGCACCGTCGGCTACTCGGCGCTCGGCGGCGGCAAGATCGCCCAGCTCGGCGGCGGGATGGGCGCCGAGATCGGCGACCTCCGACCGTCCTCGTTCGCCCTGTCGGCCTCCGGCACCGCGGCCGTGGTCGGGAACGGCGACGGGGTGACGGTCGTCCGCGGCCGCAGCCACCTGCGCGTCGACGCGACCGACGGTCTGGTGCCGCCCTCCATCGACGACCTCGGCTTCGTCTGGGTCGCGTCCGAGGACGACACCCGCCGCGTGACCGCCTACGGCCTCGGCGGCGACCCGCACGAGGTCTCCACGACGCTCCCGGTCGGCGACCTCGTGTCCTTCCAGGTGTCCCGCGACTCCACCAGGGCGCTCGCCCTCATCGAGACGAACGACGGCCCGAGCCTCTACGTGATGGCCATCGTCCGCGGCGCCGATCGCACGCCGACCTCGCTCGGATCGCCGGTGCGCGTGCAGGCCGCCACCGGGAACGCCGTCGGCGCTGCCTGGATCAGCGACTCCGACGTCGCCTCGGTCGGGCAGACGACCTCGGGCCCGGACGTCGTCCGCTCGACCATCGGTGGGCAGTCGAGCACCCTGCCGAAGCCCGACGGCCGGGCGACCCAGATCGTCGGAGGGAGCGGCGGCTCCATGCTCCTGCGGCTGTCCGACGGCTCCGTCCTGCAGTCGACCGGAGGCGGTTGGGAGACGACGGGCATCACCGCGGACGTTCTCGGCGTCCAGCGCTGACGTCGGTCCTCCACAGGGCGGCGGTCCGGGAGGCGCGTCCCCAGCCCGGCAGACCGGTGCCCGCCCGGCGGTGGGTCGGGTCAGGATCGGGGGCATGACGAACACCGATCGTGCCGGCCCGGAGCAGGGCGCCGCCGGCGCAGCGGGTGTGGCTGGCGCTGCGGCTGCGGCTGCGGCTGGTGCCGCGGGTGCGGCTGGCGCTGCGGGTGCGGCGGGTGCCGCGGGCTGT
>NZ_JBFPFM010000060.1:0-12403 GCF_047977705.1 Curtobacterium sp. LFS084 | reverse complement strand
CCGCACGCGAGCGGGCCGCCCACTCGACGCCCCGCGCGCGAGCGGGCGAAGCACGTCCCGCTCGCGCCCGGTACCCGGCCCGTTCCGCCCGCTCGACGCCCCGCACGCGGCGTGTTCCGCCCGCTCGGCGCCCCGCGCGCGAGCAGGCGAAGTACGTCCCACTCGCGCCCGGTACCGGCCCGTTCCGCCCGCTCGACGCCCCGCACGCGGCGTGTTCCGCCCGCTCGGCGACCTGCACGTGGCGCGTCGTGCGACCTCGGCGGCCCGACGGGCACCCTGGAGGCGCGGCGCCCATCCGCACCGCATCCCCTCGCAACGCTCTGGCCACCTCCCCCGCGTGCACGCTCGCGTCGCGCGCGTGCACGGCTCGAGGTCGCACGAAGTGCCGCTCCGCGCGTTCCCGACCGGCCGTTCGTGCGACCTCGGCGACACGCAGACGGCGCGTCGAGCGACCTCGGCGGAGGCGGCCTCGGCGCTCGACCTCGGCGACACGCACGTGGCGCGTCGTGCGACCTCGGCGGGCGGCCTCGGCCCGACCGGAGGCGCGGCGGGCGCCTACGAGTTCGCTGCCGCCTCGGCATCCGCGCGCAACCGCATCCGCTGCGCGTCGATGTCCACGAGCTGCCGCTGGATCTCCGCGCGACGGTCGGCCTGCTCGTTCGGGTCCGCCCGCTGCAGCTGCCCGAGGAGCGAGGCCTTGCGCGCCAACAGGTCCCGCTCGACCAGCGCGACGACGATGCTCCGCGCGTAGAGCGCGAGGTCCTCGTCGGTGCGGGCCGGGATCGGCGCGAGCGCGAGCTCCTGCACGAGTCCCCGGAACGGCCCCGGCACGTCCTGCAGCAGGCGTTCGAGCCAGTCCCCCGCGCCGATCGCGTCGACGTTCGCGACCACGGCGTCGCGGACCACGGACAGCATCGGTGCCGAGAAGGTCGCGGCGGCCGCGAGCCCGAGGAGCGGCGCGCCGACGTGCCCGGGCTGCTGCACCATCGCCATCACCGCGTCCCGCTCCATCCGCGTGATCGGGTCGTTCGGCAGGAGCCGGAGCCCGGCGACGGGCTCGTCGGGGACGGCGACCGCCTCGCCACTGGATCCGGTGTGCGTGGCCGGTGCCGCGCCTCCTGGGCGGTGGTCGTTCGACGAGGACCCCGCGCGCTGGCGGGCGTTCTCGACCGCGCGGCGGACCTCGGGGATGTCCAGGCCGAGCCACTTGGCGGTCTCGCGCGTGTAGGCGGTGGCGAGCGTGCGGTCGCGGATGCCGGCGACGACCGGTGCGGCGTCGCGGAGCCCGGCGACGCGCCCCTCGGCCGTCTCGATGTCGTGTGCTGCCAGGCGGCGGCGGATGATGAACTCGAACATCGGCCGCTTGGTCTCGATGAGCCGGGTGACGGCGGCGTCTCCCCGCGCCAGCCGGAGGTCGCACGGGTCGAGTCCGCCCGGCGCCACCGCGACGTAGGTCTGCGAGGCGAAGCGGCTCTCTTCCGCGAACGCCCGCGAGGCCGCGCGCTGCCCGGCCTCGTCCGGGTCGAACGTGAAGACGATGTTGCCGAGCTGCGAGAGGTCGCGGCTCGCGGAGTCGCCGAGCATCGGCCGCAGCACCTTGATGTGGTCGACGCCGAAGGACGTGCCACATGTGGCGACCGCGGTCGTGATGCCGGCGAGGTGGCAGGCCATCACGTCGGTGTACCCCTCGACGATGACGACCTGCTTCTGCTTCGAGATGTCCCGTCGCGCGAGGTCGAGCCCGTAGAGCACCTGGCTCTTGTGGTAGATCGGGGTCTCGGGCGTGTTGAGGTACTTCGGGCCCTTGTCGTCGTCGAGCAGCCGCCGCGCGCCGAAGCCGATCGTCGCCCCGGTGACGTCGCGGATCGGCCACATCAGCCGTCCACGGAACCGGTCGTACGGCGAGCGGTCGCCCTGGCTGACGAGTCCGGCCGAGACGATCTCGTCGATCGTGAACCCACGGCCGCGCAGGTGGTCCCGGAGCGCGTCGTACGACTTCGGGGCGAACCCGACGCCGAAGTGCTGCGCCGCCGCCGGGTCGAACCCGCGCTCACCGAGGAACTGCCGTGCCGGCTCGGCCGCCGCCGTGGTGAGCTGCGACACGTAGAACTGCTGCGCCGCCTCGTTCGCGGCGATGAGCCGGGCCCGGGCGTTGTAGTCGGTCCGGGGGCCGTCGCCCTCTTCGTAGTGGAGCGTGAAGCCGATCTTCGCGGCCATCCGCTCGACGGCTTCCTGGAAGGTGGTGTGGTCCTGCTTGATGACGAAGTCGAAGACGTCGCCGTCCTCACCGCAGCCGAAGCAGTGGTACCGGCCGACCTGCGGACGGACGTGGAACGACGGGGAGCGTTCGTCGTGGAAGGGGCAGAGGCCCTTGAGCGACCCCACCCCGGCCGACTTCAGGGTCACGTAGTCGCCGACGACGTCGGCGATGTTGACACGCGAGCGGACCTCGTCGATGTCGTTCCGCGCGATCCTCCCAGCCACCCCTCGATCCTAGTTCCCGCCGCTGACGACGGCTGACCGTCGCGGGATCTGTGGACAGGGCCGGGAGGCGCGGCTCGGCCCCGCCACGAAGGCGAGGCACCGCCCGTGGGTCGGGTCCAGGGCACGACCCACCACCCCGGCTCGGTCCAGGGCACGACCCACCACTCCGGGTCGGGCCAGGGCGCGACGCGCGCGTCTCGTCGCCACCCCGGACCGGCTCGGATCCAAGGCGCGGCGGGGCACCCCGCCCGGCCGCCCCGGGTCAGACCGGGATGTGCACGCGCTCGCGGTCCCCGACCACGAGCCGCTTGTGCCACGCCAACGCCCCCTGGTCGGTCAGGCTCGCGACCTGGTCCACCACGGCCCGCAGCCGGCCGGCATCGTCCGACGCCTCGCGCCAGTCCGCCGCGAAGCCCGGCTCGAGGTCGGCGCTGCCGGTCGCCGCGAGGGCATCGAGCAGCTCGGTGAGGATCCGCCGTTGGTCCTCGTACACGGGCTGCCGGTCGCCCTGCGTCATCACGAACGCCGCGACGATGCCCTTGAGCACCGCGATCTCGCCGATGATCTCGGGCGGCGTCACGACCGACGCCGCGAACCGCACGAGGGATCCCGACGCGTAGGACTCCCGCGTCGCCGCCGTCGCCGTCCGCGCGAACCGACCGATCAGCTGCGAGGTGAGGTTCTTCAACCGCGCGAGGTCCCGACGCGACCCGTCGTAGGACGTCATCCACAGCGGCAGCGAGCGGAGCCGGTCGAAGGCCTCGAGCAGCTCGTCACGACTGAGGTCCGACCCGACCCAGGCGTGCATCGCCGACACGATGTCGTTCTCACCGACGCGGTCCCCGAGCGCCGCGACGTCGATGAAGCCCGCCACGACGGCGTCCTCGAAGTCGTGCACCGAGTACGCGATGTCGTCGGACAGGTCCATCACCTGCGCCTCGATGCAGCGCTGCCGGCGCGGAGCCCCCGCGCGGAGCCACTCGAACGCGTCGTGGTCGTCGTCGTAGAAGCCGAACTTGGTGCGACCCGAGGACGACTCGGACACGCCCTGGGCCGCCGGCCACGGGTACTTGCAGCTGGCGTCGAGCGAGGCCCGGGTCAGGTTCAGCCCGTACGGACGGTCCTCGTCGTCCGGAGCACCGGCCCGGGGGCCGTACACCTTCGGCTCGAGCCGGGTGAGCAGCCGCAGGGTCTGCGCGTTGCCCTCGAACCCGCCGATGCCCGCCGCCCACGCGTTCACGGCGGTCTCGCCGTTGTGCCCGAACGGCGGGTGGCCGATGTCGTGCGCGAGGCAGGCGGTGTCCACCACGTCGGGGTCGAGCCCCAGCGAGTCGGCGAGCTCGCGGCCGACCTGGGCGACCTCGAGCGAGTGGGTCAGGCGGTTCCGCGCGAAGTCGAGGCCGGTCGTCGGGCTGAGCACCTGGGTCTTCGCGGCGAGCCGCCGGAGCGCGCTCGAGTGCAGGAGCCGGGCACGGTCGCGCGCGAAGTCGGACCGACGGTTCCCGTGGGTCTCGGGCAGCCAGCGCTCGGCGTCGGCGGGCCCGTACGAGGCGGTGGCGCTCATCCGCCGCTGTGGTGCAGCTCGGCGGCGGCGAGGACCTTGCGGAACTCGCTGTCGACGTCGCGGGACTCGAGCCAGCGGTCCGGCAGGGCCGTGCGCTTCGGGTGCCCGGCGCGACCGCGGGGACCCTCGGCATCGGCGCCCGGGTACGGCGCGTCGTGGTCGAGCTGGCCGAGCAGGTCGTCGATCTCCTGCAGGCTGGACGCCATCGCGAGCCCGGACCGGACGTCACCGCCGATCGGGTACCCCTTGAAGTACCAGGCGACGTGCTTGCGGACGTCCCGGCAGCCGTGCTCCTCGCTGCCGAAGAACTCGACGAGCAGTTCGGCGTGCCGCTTGAACGCGACCGCGACCTCGCCGAGGGTCGGCATGTAGCGCAGCCCCTCGCCACGGAACGCCGCCGCGAGGTCGCCGAACAGCCACGGCCGCCCGAGGCACCCGCGACCGACGACCACGCCGTCCGCGCCGGTCTCGTCGACCATGCGCAGGGCGTCGGCGGCGGACCAGATGTCCCCGTTGCCGAGCACCGGGATGTCGGTGATGGTCTCCTTCAGGGTCGCGATCGCCGACCAGTCCGCGTGCCCCGAGTAGTGCTCGTTCGCGGTACGGGCGTGCAGGGAGACGGCCGCGACCCCGGCGTCCCGCGCGATGCGGGCGGCGTCGAGGTAGGTCAGGTGGTCGCCGTCGATGCCCTTGCGCATCTTCACGGTGACGGGCACGTCGCCGGCAGCACGGACCGTCTTCGTGACGAGTTCCTCGAACAGGTCGAGCTTCCACGGCAGGGCTGCTCCCCCGCCCTTCCGCGTCACCTTCGGCACCGGGCACCCGAAGTTGAGGTCGATGTGGTCGGCACGGTCTTCGCCGACGAGGATCGTCGCCGCCTCGGCCACCGTGTTCGGCTCGACGCCGTACAGCTGGATGGACCGCGGCGTCTCGGACTCGTGGTGTTGGATGAGCTGCATCGACACGGGCGTCCGCTCGACGAGCGCACGTGACGTGATCATCTCGCAGACGTAGAGTCCTGCGCCGTACTCGCGGCAGAGCCGGCGGTACGCCATGTTCGTGATGCCCGCCATCGGCGCGAGCACGACCGGCACGTCGACCTCGATGGGGCCGATGCGCAGGGGCTTCGCCGGACGGGTCGCCGTCCCGGGTGCGTCAGTGATCGTCATACGGCTCCCATTCTCCCACGTCGGTGCGCGCCGGTAGCGTTCTCCACATGACGACCGACGCCATCACCCGGTTCGACGCCGACGCACGGGCCCGTGGCCTCCGGGTCGACGTCGTCGAACGCCCAGCGGCGGGCTCCCTGCACGAGGCGGCAGCGCTGCTCGGCATCGAGCCCGGTGACATCGTGAAGACCCTGGTCGTGAAGCGGCACGACGGCGGTTTCCTCCTCGCCCTCGTGCCCGGCGGCCGCGCCATCGCCTGGAAGAAGCTCCGCACCGTCGTCGGCGTCAACAAGCTGTCCATGCCGGACGCGGCGACGGCGCTCGAGGCCTCGGGCTACGAGCGCGGCACGATCACCCCGATCGGTGCGACGGGCGACTTGCCGGTCTACGCCGACGAGCGCATCGTCGGACGCCGGGTCGCGCTCGGCGCCGGCCGGCACGGCGCGAGCGCCTTCGTCGCCGCCGACGACCTGGTCGCCGCGTACGGCGCGACGGTCGCCGACATCACCGACGAGGAGCCCGTCCGCTAGCACCCGCGCAGTCGTCACCGTGCGGCGCCGCGCGAAGCCGCGTGCGAACGGTCCTGGTGGCCGGACTGCGCCCTCCCACGAACACTGCGCCTCCGACGAACACCGCGCCCCGCGACGACGGGGCGCAGTGTTCGACACGGGCGCGGCGGGCACTCGCCGACGCCGGAGCGCCGCGAGCGCCCGCTCAGTCGGGGACCTCGGTCCAGTCGCCCTCGGCGCCGGGCACGAAGCACGAGTCACCATCGCAGACCGGCGCACCGCCGGGCGTGACGAGCGTGAGCAGGGCGGGTCGCGCCTCCTGGCCGTCGGACTGGAGGCGCGGCTCGGACGAGCCGTCCACCCGCACGTCCGTCATCGGGTCGCCTCCGTGTCCGCTGCCGCGTCCTCGGCGGACCGCTGCTCGGCCTCGGCGACGTCCGACGGGGTCGTGGCACGGAGGGCGACGACCTGCGTCAGCACCTGCTCGAACGCCGCCGGGTCCTGCGCGCCCGAGACGCCGTACTTGCCGTCGATGACGAAGAACGGGACGCCGTTGATGCCGTAGGACTGCGCCTGGGCCTGATCGGCACGGACCGCCGCGAGCTGCGAGTCGTCGCGGAGGGTCGCGCGGACCTCGTCGGGGTCGAGGCCGATCTCGGCCGCGAGGGACGCCAGCGACTCGTCCTGGCCGACGTGCTCACCGCGCTCGAAGTAGGCGGCGAAGAGGCGTTCCACCATCTCGAGCTGCTTGCCCTGCTCCTTGGCGAGGTGGATCACCTGGTGTGCCTTGACCGTGTTGGTGTGGTGCATCGACTCGAAGTCGTAGTCGAGGCCGACGCTCGCGGCGATGCCGGCGACCTGGTCGAGCATCTGCTGCGCCTGCTCGACGGGCATGCCCTTGTGGCCGGAGAGGAACTCGGCCTCGGTGCCCTCGAAGTCCACCGGGGTGTCGGGGCTCAGTTCGAAGGAGTGGTACTCGACCTCGACCGGGGCGCCGTTCGGTGTCGAGGCGAACGCGGCGACGCCGGCCTCGAACTTCCGCTTGCCGATGTAGCACCAGGGGCAGGCGATGTCCGACCAGACATCGACCTTCACAGAGTCGTTCATGCTGGGCGCAACCGGGCCCGCGGCGGACGCATTCCCGCGCCGCCCTGCGCCCGCTGTCACGGCGTAGAACCAGGAATCCGACACCGAACCACGGCCAACGCCCGGTTCGATGTCGGATTCGTGGTTCAACCCGGCCGCGCCGACGCGCCGCCAGCGCCTAGGCGCCGAGCAGCCGCGCCGCGAGGTACCCCTGCAGCTGGTCGAGCGCGACCCGCTCCTGCGACATCGTGTCGCGCTCGCGCACCGTCACGGCCTTGTCGTCGAGGGTGTCGAAGTCGACCGTGATGCAGAACGGCGTGCCGATCTCGTCGTGGCGACGGTAGCGGCGACCGATCGCCCCCGCGTCGTCGAAGTCGACGTTCCAGAACTTCCGCAGGTCGTCCGCGAGGCCGCGGGCCACCGGCGACAGCTGCTCGTTGCGGGACAGCGGCAGCACCGCGGCCTTGACCGGGGCCAGGCGCGGGTCGAGGCGCAGGACCGTGCGCTTGTCGACGCCGCCCTTCGCGTTCGGCGCCTCGTCCTCGTGGTAGGCGTCGAGCAGGAACGCCATGAGCGCACGGGTCAGGCCGAACGACGGCTCGATGACGTACGGCACGTACTTCTCGTTCGCGGCCTGGTCGAAGTAGCGGAGGTCCTTGCCGGACGACTCGATGTGGTTGTTGAGGTCGAAGTCGGTGCGGTTCGCGACGCCCATGAGCTCGCCCCACTCGGTGCCCGCGAAGCCGAAGCGGTACTCGATGTCGGCGGTGGCGTCGGAGTAGTGCGCGCGTTCGCCGTCCGGGACGTCGAAGCGGCGGAGGTTCTCCGGGTCGATGCCGAGGTCGGTGAAGAAGGCGACCGAGTCGGCGATCCACTGCTCGTAGTGTTCCCCGGCCTCGGCCGGCGGGACGAAGTACTCGATCTCCATCTGCTCGAACTCGCGCGTCCGGAAGATGAAGTTGCCGGGCGTGATCTCGTTCCGGAACGCCTTGCCGACCTGCCCGATGCCGAACGGGGGCTTCATGCGGCTGGTCGTCACGACCTGCGCGAAGTCGACGAAGATGCCCTGCGCCGTCTCGGGGCGGAGGAAGTTCAGGCCCTCCTCCGACTCGACCGGGCCGAGGTAGGTCTTGAGCATGCCGGAGAACTCACGGGGCTCGGTCCACTGCCCGCGGGTCCCGCAGTTCGGGCACGCGATCTCGGCCATGCCGCCCTCGGGCTGCCGGTCCTTCTTCGCCACGAAGGCCTCGACGAGGTGATCTTCGCGGAAGCGGTGGTGGCAGTGCAGGCACTCGACCAGCGGGTCGGTGAAGGTCGCGACGTGCCCGGACGCCTCCCACACCTTGCGCGGCAGGATCACGGCGGAGTCGAGGCCGACCATGTCGCCACGGCCGCGGACGAACCGCTGCCACCACTGGCGCTTGATGTTCTCCTTCAGCTCGACGCCGAGGGGCCCGTAGTCCCACGCGGAGCGCGATCCACCGTAGATCTCCCCCGACTGGAAGACGAAGCCACGGCCCTTGGCCAGGGCGATGACGCTGTCGAGACGGGAGGACTGTGCCACGTGATGCTCCAGAGGTCGCCGAGCTGGGTGCCCGGTTCGGTGAACGTACCGGGCAAGCGTACCGGCCTCGTGGACCTCGTCGGACGCCCGGCGCGGTGCCTGTGGAGAACGCCCCTCACCCCTCCGGTCTGAAGCCGTCGACCGCCGCGAGGGCGTCCGCCACGCTGGCCACGTCCTCCTCGTCGTTCCACCGGTGGAACGCCAGCCGGACCCGGCCGGCACGGCCGCTCGCGGTGATGCCCGCCGCCGCGAGGGCGCCCAGGGCCGCGCCGTCGGCGTCCGGGAACGTCGTGATCGCCTGTCCGCTCCGAGGCGACCCGAGCGTGTCGGCGAGCCGGTCCGTGAGCCGCGTGGCGTGCCTCCAGGACGAGGCCGTGTCGAGCGAGGCGAGGTGCCGGAGCGCCGCGACCGCCCCGGGCCAGGCCTGCCACGCCGGCGAGACGTCGAACCGACGCGCGTCGTCCGCGAGTGCCATCGTGGGTCCGTAGCACGACGCCCACACGTCGGCACCCGCGTACCACCCGGCCTGCACGGGCCGGAGCTGGTCGAGCGCGGCGTCCGAGAACGTCGAGAACGCGACCCCGCGCGGCGCGCACAGCCACTTGTAGGCGTGCGTGACGGTGACGTCGAACGGCCGGGCGTCGACCGGGAGCACGCCGGCGGCCTGCGTGAGGTCGCACAGCGTGAGCGCGCCGACCGACCGGGCGGCGTCGAGGACGGGCTGCGGGTCGGTGACCGTCCCCGTCGACGACTGCACCGCCGACCAGGCGACGAGCGCGGTGCCGGGCCGGACGGCGTCGGCGAGCGAGTCGAGCGGGACGCTCCGCACCCGGATCCCGCGGTGCGCGCCGGCCAGGAACGGGAACACGAGCGAGCTGAAGTCGCCGTCGGGGACCACCACCTCGGCACCGTCCGGCAGCGCGGCGGCGACCACCGCGACCATCGCGGAGGTCTGCGATCCGGTCGCCACCCGGGCCGGCTCGACGCCGACGAGGTCCGCGAACAGCGATCGTCCCGTCTCCACGAGGGCGCCGTACGCGACGGGCGAGGACGCCTGGCGCTCCCACTCGTCGAGATCGGCGCGCATCGCCCGCAGGGTGCCGTGCGTGGGGAGGCCAGCGGTGCAGGCGGCGAGGTACCCGGAGCCGTCGACGAAGGAGTCCATGCCGACCACCGTGGTGCGTGCCGGTCCATCACACCAGAGCAGGTTCCTTCGATCCCCCATAACATCGAGTTGTGGACGACCTCGACCCCCAGCTGCTCCGCGTCCTGCGCGCCGTCCGCGACGCGGGCTCGATCAGCCGCGCGGCCGCCGCGCTCGGGTACAGCCAGCCCGCGGTCAGCCAGCTGCTCGCTCGCGCCGAACGCCGGACGGGGCACGAACTCGTGCTCCGCGGCGCCCGGGGCGTGACCCTGACCGAGTCCGGGCACGTCCTCGCCGACCACGCACTCGCCGTGCAGGCCGCCCTGGCCGCAGCGCGCGAGGACCTCGACGCGGTCGGGAGCCTCGCCCGCGGACGTGTCCGGATCGCGGGGTTCCCGAGCGCGTCGTCGACCCTCGTGCCGGCGGTGCTCGCGACCATGGCGCGGGAGACCCCGGGGGTGACGACCTCCTATGTCGAGGCGGAGCCACCCGAGGCCGTCGAGCTCCTCCGGCGCGGGGACGTCGACGTCGCACTGACGTTCTCGCACGCCCTGCAGGGGGACGACGTCGCCGCGGACCCGACGCTCACCTCGCGCATCCTCGGTCGGGACCCGCTCGCGCTCGTCACGCCCGCCGCTGCTCCGGGGCACACGCTCGGCGAGGTCGCGGACCTCGCGGCGTTCCGTGACGAGCGGTGGATCGGCGGGTGCCCACGCTGTCGCGGGCACCTCCTCGCGTCGTGCGCGGCGTCCGGGTTCACGCCCGACATCGTGCTCGAGACCGACAACGCCGCAGCGGTCGTCGGGCTGGTCGCGGCCGGGCTCGGCGTGGCGCTGCTCCCCCGGCTCGCCCTGACCACCACGGTCGTGCCGCCCGGTGTCGAGGTCACGCCGGCGGGCGACGAGCTCGCGCGGCGCGTCGAGGTCGTGGTGGCGAGGGGTGCCGACCGGGTGCCGAGTGTCCGGGCGACGCTCGACGCGGTCGGCGGTGCGGCGCACCTGCTCGGCTGAGGCGCCGGCGCCGGCGCGCGTCTCGCGGAGCCGGGACACGCAGGACTGGAGGCGCGGGGCGGCGCCGACCCGCGCCTCCCGTCAGGCGGTCGGTGCGTCCACGGCCCCGCCGAAGCGTCGGTCGCGGCGCGCGTACTGCTCGATCGCTCCCCAGAGGTCGGTGCGGCGGAAGTCCGGCCACAGCCGGTCGAGGAACACCATCTCGGCGTAGGCCGACTGCCAGAGCATGAAGTTCGAGGTCCGCTGCTCCCCCGAGCTGCGGAGGAACAGGTCGACGTCGGGCAGGTCCGGCACGTACAACCGCTTCGCGAGGGCCTTCTCGGTGACCTGACTCGGCTTCATGCGCCCGGCCGCGACGTCCTCGGCCATGCCCCGGACGGCGTCGACGATCTCGTTCCGGCCGCCGTAGTTCACGCACATCGTCAGCGTGAGACGAGTGTTGTGGGCGGTCATCCGCTCGGCGGTCTGCAACTCGTCGACCACGCTGCGCCAGAGCCGGGGTCGGCGCCCCGCCCATCGGATCCGCACGCCCCACCCGTCGAGCTGGTCGCGGCGGCGGTGCAGGACCTCGCGGTTGAAGCCCATCAGGAACCGGACCTCGTCCGGGGAGCGCTTCCAGTTCTCCGTCGAGAACGCGTAGGCCGACACGTGCTTGACGCCGATCTGGACGGCACCGGCGACGACGTCGAGGAGCGAGGCCTCGCCCGCGCGGTGCCCCTCGACCCGGGTCAGGCCGCGCTGGTTCGCCCAGCGGCCGTTGCCGTCCATGACGATCGCGACGTGCTCGGGGACGAACTGCACCGGGATCGCCGGGGGCTGCTCACCCGTCCAGTCGACGGGCTGCAGCGGCTCGGACTCGGCGTAGCGGCGCGGGCTCATGCAGGGGTTCCTCCGTGGTCGGGCACGTGGGTCGGGTCCGGCGGCGTGCGGACCGGGATCGAGGTGGTCGGGTCCGCCGGGGTCGGGGTCGGGGTCGGGGTCTCGTCGACGGGCTCCGGCAGTGCGGGTGCCGGGGTCGCCGCGACCGCTGCCGGCACACCCCCGGGTGTGGGAGCCACCGGCGACGGGCGCTCGGTGCGGTCGACGTGCGGCAGCGACCGGAGCGATCGTTCCAGGTGCCACTGGGCGTACGCCGCCACCACGCCGGAGGCCCGGGAGCGGGTGCGCTCGTCCGACGCGTCCACCGTGCCCCAGTCGCCGGCGAGCAGCGAGCCGAGCAGGTGCAGGGTCTCGGGGTCGAGCCGCGGTGTCCCCGGAGGCGCCGCGTGGTCGGCCACCACGCCGCCGAGCTGCACGACGAACGCCGAGTGCGGGCCGGGCTCGCCGGTCACCGCACAGTCACGGAACGAGGGCGCCCACCCGGCGATGCTCATCGCGCGCAGCAGGTACGAGTCGAGCGTGGCGGTGGTCACGTGCTCACCGCGCGCGAGGGAACGCAGGGCCCCGACGAGCAGCAGGTACTGCTGGAGTCCGGCGTCCGCCTCGCTCAGGCGGTCGGCCGTCTCGACCATCGCACTCGCGGCCGTGTAGGCCCCGTAGTCCGCGACGATCTGCGCGCCGTACGACCCGAGGGACTCGGCCTGCGTGACGATGTCGAGCGAGCGGCCCTCGTAGAACTGTGCGTCGACGACCATGAACGGCTCGAGGCGGGACCCGAACTTCGACGCGGTCCGCCGGACGCCCTTCGCGACGGCGCGGATCTTGCCGTGCTGCCGGCTCAGCATCGTCACGATGCGGTCGGCTTCACCGAGCTTGTGGGTGCGCAACACGACGCACTCGTCCCGGTACAGCGGCATTGGACCAGTATCCCCCTCCCCACCGACGCTCCGCGCCCGGGGCCCGCGCGCGCCGCGCCCGCGGCGCCCGCCGCGCC
>NZ_JBFPFM010000059.1:0-12905 GCF_047977705.1 Curtobacterium sp. LFS084 | reverse complement strand
GTGCCGGCCCCGCCGCCCGGCGCGCTCGGGGTCCCGGACGCGGTGCCGCTGCCCGTCGACCCGTCGCCGGGCGTGCTCGTGGTGCCGGTGAGGACCACCCGCACGGCCGCCGACGTCGGCGAGAAGTTCCCGGCCGCGTCGTGCTGGGCCGCCGTGAGCGCCACCGTGCCGCCGCGGAGGGTCGAGCCGTCCGTGGCGCAGGACCACCGCCCGGACGCACGCACCTCGGTCCGGCACACCGGCGCGTGGTCGGCGTAGACCGTGAGGACGGCACCGGCCTCGCCCGTGCCGCCGATCGTGACGGGCTGGACCCGCACGCGGTCGCCGGACCGGGGCTCGGTGATCCGAGGCGCCGTCGGCGCGGTCCGGTCGAGAGTCACGGTCACCGGCGCGGAGGCCGCACTGCGGAGGTCCGAGCGGTACCCGTCGGCCGTGCTCGCCGTCTGCGTGGCCGTGACGGTGAGCCGGGCGTCGGCGCCGCCGAGGACGATGGTCCACCGGCCGTCCGCGCCGACCGTGGCGCTGCGGTCCGCCGACGACCCGGACACCGAGAGCGTGACCGTCGAGCCGGCGTGGCCCGTCCCGCTCACCGGGCCGTTCGTGGTGCGCGACGAGGTCACCACCGGCGGCACGACGACGTCGGACGCCGGGGTGCGCGCCGAGCCGAGCCCGGGGAAGCTCTCGTCGGAGACCGTGAAGACCTGCTGCGGTCCGCTGCGGACGGTCGCGAGGCACGCCCAGGAGCCGTCGTCGCCGACGGAGGCGGTGCAGCCGGTCGACCCGGTGGCGGCCGGTCCGGTCACGCGCAGGGTGTGCCCCGGTGTGCCCGCCCCGCTGAACCGCACGGTCCCGGTCGTGATGTCGCCGGGGTCGTCGATCGACGGGCGGACCGGGGGTCGGCTCGGCGAGGTGCCGGGCGGGGCCGGGGTCAGGTGGCCCTGCGGATCCGGCGTCGGTGTCGGGGTCGTCGTCGGCCCCGGGGTCGACAGTGCGAGCGACGAGGTCGTCGGGTCGGTGTCCGGCGTGGCCCGAGGGGTGTCGGTCACGGCGGTGGCGGGCGCGCTGGCGAGCGTCAGCAGGGTGGCGACGAGTGCGGCGGCCCCCGCGAGCGCCAGCGTGGTCCGGGTTCGCCGAACGGGGCCGTCGCCCCCGACGGCCCGGTCGTCCACGTTCTCCCCGCGCGCGTTCATCCGAGTCCATCCCACGTGATCGGGACGCTCGGGTCAATACGTCGAACGGATGATGTCCGCCCGCCGAGCGACACGCCGAGCAGCCCGAGCGCGCGGTGTGTGCGACTCGGGAATCGACCGTGAACCGTCGCCGTGCGGGCGGGAGGGGAGCCGGACGGTCGGTACAATCGTCCTCGGCCGTGACGCGGGCCCGACGGCCCCGTCACACCGCGATCCCGACGCGAGAAGGAGTACGCCCTCATGGACACCGGACTCATCACGACGCTGATCGTCGTCGGAGTGGTGGTGGTCCTCCTCGTCGTCGTGGGGATCTACCTGTGGGTCACCTACAACTCGCTCGTCACGCTGAAGGTCCGCGTCGACGAGGCGTGGAGCGACATCTCGGTGCAGCTCAAGCGCCGCGCGGATCTCATCCCGACCATCGTCGAGACGGTCAAGGGGTACGCCACGCACGAGAAGTCCGTGTTCGAGGCCGTCACGAAGGCCCGTGCCGAGACGCTCAGCGCCGGGGACGCCTCGAGCGCCTCCACGGCCGAGGGGCACATGCAGAAGGCGCTCAAGAGCGTGTTCGCGGTCGCCGAGGGGTACCCCCAGCTGCAGTCCAGCCAGAACTTCCTGCAGCTGCAGTCCGAGCTCGTCGACACCGAGGACAAGATCCAGTCCGCCCGACGCTTCTACAACGGCGGCGTGCGCGAGCTGAACACGAAGATCCGGGTCTTCCCGAACTCGTCGTTCGCGAAGAGCCGGGGCTTCTCCGAGGCGTCGTTCTTCGAGACCGCCGAGCCCGCGGCCATCGCCGAACCGCCGCGCGTCCAGTTCTGATCCGCCCGGAGACTGCTGCGACGTGTACAGCGCGATCGCGCGCAACAAGCGCAACACGGTCCTCATCGTCCTGGTCTTCCTGCTGATCATCGGTGCGCTCGGGTTCCTCGGCGGCTACCTCGCCGGCAACGTGTCGATCGGTGTGATCGTCCTCGTGGTCGCCCTCGGCTACGCGGTCGTGCAGTACTTCGCCGCCGGACGCCAGGCCACCGCGATCGCGGGCGGCATCGAGATCGACCGGACCACCGAGCCGCGGCTCTGGCGCACCGTGGAGAACCTCGCGATCGCCACCGGGATGCCGATGCCGCGGGTCTTCGTGATCGAGGACCCGTCGCCGAACGCCTTCGCGACCGGCCGTGACCCCGACCACGCGATCGTCGCCGCGACGACCGGGCTGCTCGCGATCATGGACGACCAGGAGCTGCAGGGCGTCATGGCGCACGAGCTCGGGCACGTCCGGAACTACGACATCCGCGTCTCGACGATGGTGTTCGGCCTGGTCGTCGCGGTCGGCCTCATCGCCGACGTCCTGCTCCGCATCTCGATCTTCAGCGGGCTCGCCGGCGGTCGGAACCGGAACAACGACAACGGCGGCACGAACCCGGTGCTGCTCGTCGCCGGCATCGTGGCGGTGATCGTCGCGCCGATCGCCGCGGCGGGCGTGCAGGCCGCGGTCTCCCGGCAGCGTGAGTACCTGGCTGACGCGACCGGTGCGATGACCACGCGTCACCCCGAGGGACTCGCCCGCGCGCTCGAGAAGCTCGGTGCGTACGGTCGGCCGATGCAGACGCAGAACTCGTCGATGGCGCACCTCTGGATCGCGGACCCGATGCGCCCCGGACTCATGGACCGGATGTTCTCGACGCACCCGCCGCTGCCGGACCGGATCGCCCGTCTCCGCGCGAGCCTCGACCGCTTCTGACCGGACGTCCCACGCCCGCGTGGCGGCCCGTGGGCCAGGAGGCGAGGGTCGGGTCCGTCCCGCGTCGCGGCCCGTGGGCCAGGAGGCGCGGGCCCAGTCCGTCCCGCGTCGGCGGCCCGTCAGACAGCCGGGTCCGGTGCCGCGCTCGCGTCGGCGGGTCGTCAGACGGCCGGGTCCGGTGCCGCGCTCGCGTCGGCGTCGTCGGCCGCCACGTGCGGCACGAGCCCGACGCCGAGCGCTCCGGCGACCGCCGCTGCAGCCGTCCCGCGGTCGGTGACCTCGACCCCGTCGAGGCCCTGCCACGCAGCCGTCCGGCGGAGCGTCTCGGCCAGCCGTTCGGCATCGAGTCGCTCGCCCGGCTCCTCCCACGCCGTGCGGACCCGCAGGACCCCGCGCTGCCGGTCGCTCTTCAGGTCGACCCGTCCGACGAGCCGGTCGTCCTGCAGCACCGGCAGCACGTAGTACCCGAACACCCGCTTCGGTGCGGGCGTGTAGATCTCGATCCGGTAGTGGAAGCCGTACATCCGCTCGGCCCGTCGCCGGAACCAGACGACCGGGTCGAAGGGACTGAGGACGGCGTCCGCCGACATCCGTCGCGGCACCCGGGCGTCGGCGTGCATCCAGGCCCGCTCGCCCCAGGACTCGACCTGCACCGGAACGAGCTCGCCGGCGGCCGCGAGCTCGGCGATCGCCCGGGCGGTGTCGTCGGACCGCAGCCGGAAGTAGTCGGCGATGTCCGCGCGGGTGCCGACGCCGAGCGCACGCGATGCCCGCCGGACGAGCTCGAGGACGGCGTCGGGGCGTGCCGGTGCCCCCTCGAGCGTGCCGGCCGGCAGGACCTGCTCGGGGAGGGCGTAGACCCGTTCGAAGCCGGAGCGACCGGCGCTCACCACGTCGCCCCAGCGGAACATCTGCTCGAGGCCGGTCTTGACGTCGCTCCACCCCCACCACGGCCCACGTCGGACGTTCGCCTCGTGCTCGACCGCGCTGGCCGGCATCGGCCCCTCGGCCGCGAGGAGCGCCCGCAGCTCGCGGCGGACGCCCTCCGTCCGACGGACCCCCTCGATCCGGTTCGGCCAGGCGTCCCGCGCCCGCAGCGCGTCCATCCGCCACCGGAAGAGCGGCAGGTCGGCACGGTCGACGAAGGCCGCCTCGTGCGCCCAGTACTCGGCGTAGGGGCCGCGCGCCGTCATGGTGCGGCGGTCGAGCGTGGCGCGGTCGTAGGCGCCGAGGCGGGCGAACAGCGGGAGGTAGTGGCTGCGCTCGAAGACGTTGACGGAGTCGATCTGCAGCAGGCCGAGCCGCGCGAACCCCGCCGTGAGGGCACGCGTCGACACCCGGTCGGCCGGCGGTTCGCCGAAGCCCTGGGCGGCCAGTGCGACACGGCGGGCCTCGGCAGCGGAGAGCGTCGTCCTGACCATGTCCCGAAGGCTACCGAGCGCCGCCGACACCCCGAGGAGACCCGTGTATGCCGCATCTGGTACCTGTCAGGACGCACATCGCTACACTCGCGGTCATGGCATGGGGCAGAAAGCAGCAACCGACGCATCCGGACCCCGTGGTCGAGGAAGCCGTCCCGACGGGCATGCGCATCGCCGGCGCGTGGTCCTGGCGGATCCTGGTCGTCATCGGCGTGATCGCGGTCTTCATCTGGCTGATGACGATCTTCAGCCAGATCCTCATCCCGTTCCTCGTCGGCATCGTCGTCTCGGCGCTGCTCGTGCCGATCTCGAACTGGATGCAGCGTCACCACGTGCCGAAGTGGCTCGCGGTCGTGATCAGCCTGCTCGGCGGGCTGGCGGCGATCGGTGCCCTGGTGTGGCTCGTGGTCGACCAGATCATCGCGTCCTACCCGTCGCTCCGCGACCGCACGGTGGAGCAGTACGCGAACATCAAGGACCTCGTCCTGAACTCCGGCCTGGGCATCACGCAGAGCGACGTCAACGGCTGGTTGAACGACGGCACGAAGTGGCTGCAGGACAACAGCGCGTCGATCCTGTCCGGGGTCGCGAGCGCGGGTTCCGGTGCCACGCACGTGTTCGAGGCGCTCTTCATCATCCTGTTCACCACGATCTTCCTGCTCATCGACGGCAAGAACGTCTGGCGGTGGGCCGTCCGGCTGTTCCCGAAGAAGGCCCGCGCGACCGTCGACGGTGCCGGGGTCGCCGGGTGGATCACCCTGACGAGCTTCATCCGTGTCCAGATCTTCGTCGCGTTCGTCGACGCCGTCGGCATCGGACTCGGCGCGTACATCGTCGGCCTGTTCTTCGGCGGCATGCCGCTCGTGATCCCGATCGCGGCCTTCGTGTTCCTCGGTGCGTTCATCCCCGTGGTCGGCGCGATCGTCACCGGCTTCCTCGCCGTCTTCGTCGCCCTGATCTTCAACGGTCCGCTGGCGGCGGTCCTCGTGCTCGGCGTCGTCCTGCTCGTCCAGCAGATCGAGGGCCACATCCTGCAGCCGCTCGTGATGGGCAACGCGGTGAAGGTGCACCCCCTCGCGGTGGTCCTCGGGGTCACCGCGGCCTCCGGGCTGGCCGGCATCGCCGGGGCGTTCTTCGCCGTGCCGCTCATCGCGACGGTGAACACGATGGTGATGACGATCGCGAGCGGTCGCTGGCGGGGACTCGACTCCGAGCACGTGCTGGAGGCCACGCCGAAACGCGGGCAGCACGGGCAGCTGCAGCTCATGCGACGACGTCGGCACAAGGTCGGCGACGAGGTCCCGGCACCCGGCAGCAAGCCGCAGGCCACTGCGGCTGAGGGAACGGCCAGCACCAACTGACGTCACGGGTTCGTCAGGAGCGCCCCGAACGACGATGATGGACCCGTGACCGACACCACCACGCCGCTGATCCCCACGCTCGACGACATCGAGAAGGCTCGCGTGACGATCGCCGGGGTCGCTCGCGTCACGCCGATGGAGACCTCGCAGTTCCTCGCCGAGGTCCTCGGGTCGCCGGTCCACCTCAAGTGCGAGAACCTGCAGCGCACCGGGGCGTACAAGGTCCGCGGCGCGTACAACCGCCTGTCGACGCTCACCGCCGAGCAGCGGGCCGCCGGCGTCGTCGCCGCGAGCGCCGGCAACCACGCGCAGGGCGTCGCCCTCGCCGCGCGCGAGCTCGGGATCCCGGCGACGATCTTCACCCCGGTCGGTGTCGCCCTGCCGAAGCTCCAGGCCACCCGGCACTACGGCGCCGAGGTCGTCCTGCGCGGGCACTCCGTGGAAGAGGCCCTGAGTGCGGCGAAGGACTTCGCGAACCGGACCGGCGCCGTGTTCATCCCGCCGTTCGACCACCCCGCGGTCATCGCCGGGCAGGGGACCCTCGGGCTCGAGATCCTCGAGCAGGTGCCGGACGCCGACACCGTCGTCGTGCCGATCGGCGGTGGCGGGGTCATCTCCGGGATCGCCCTCGCCGTCAAGGGCATCGCCGAGCGCACCGGTCGCAGCATCCGCGTCCTCGGGGTGCAGGCCGAGAACGCCGCCGCCTACCCGAGCTCGATCGAGGCCGGTGAACCCGTCACGGTGCACACGAAGCCGACGATCGCGGACGGCATCGCGGTGGCGCGGCCGGGCGACCTGAACTTCCCGATCATCCGCGACCTCGTCGACGACATCGTGACCGTGTCCGACGACGACGTCGCCCGCGCGCTCCTGGTGCTCCTCGAGCGGGCGAAGCTCGTCGTCGAGCCCGCCGGCGCCGTCGGTGTCGCGGCGATCATGTCCGGCGCCGTCCGCGACACCGGGCGCACGGTCGTCCTGCTCAGCGGCGGCAACATCGACCCGCTCATGATGGAACGCGTCATCACGCGCGGTCTCGTCGCGGCGTCGCGGTACATCGGGATCCGGATCATGCTGCCGGACCGTCCGGGGCAGCTCGCCCGGGTCTCGCAGGTCATCTCGGAGGCCGGCGCGAACGTCGTCGAGGTCCTCCACACCCGCCACGGCCAGGGGCTCGTCATCAACGAGGTCGCGCTGGACCTGTCGATCGAGGCCCGCGGACCGGAGCACGCGCAGGAGGTCATCCAGCGCCTCCGCGAGGTGGGCTTCCGGCCGGAGCTGCTGGAGCACTGACACCTGTCACCCCATGACAGGAGGCGCGGGGGGGGGGGGGGGCGGCGCGGCGGGGGAGGGGGGGGGGGGGGGGCGGGGGGGGGGGGGGTGCCCCCCCCCCCCCTCCCCCCCCCCCGGGGGGGGGGGGCCCCCCGCCCCCCCCCCCCCTCCTGTCATGGCAGAGGGTGCGTCTACGGCTCGTAGCGCTCGACCTTGGTGACCTGGACGGCGATCTCCTTGCCGTTGGGCGCCGTGTAGGTGGTCGTGCCGCCGGCGCGCAGGCCGACGATGGCCGCGCCGACCGGGCTGACCGGGCTGTAGACGGTGAGGTCCGAGCCCTCGCCGACGATCTCGCGGTTGCCGACGAGGAACGTCGACTCGTCACCGGCGATGACGGCGGTCACGACGGTGCCGGGCTCGACCGTGCCGTCGAAGTCGGCTTCGCCGACGGTGGCGTGCTTCAGGAGTTCGGTGAGCTGACGGATGCGGGCCTCGATCTTGCCCTGCTCGTCCTTGGCGGCGTGGTAGCCGCCGTTCTCCTTGAGGTCGCCCTCTTCGCGGGCGGCTTCGATGCGGTTCGCGATCTCCTGGCGACCTTCACCGGACAGCGTCTCGAGCTCGGCCGTGAGGCGGTCGTGCGCCTCTTGCGTCAGCCACGTGACCTGGGTGTCGTTGCTCATGGTGATTCCCTTCAGCATGGAACGAGACCGGCCGGTGTGGCCGGTCTCGTCCGCGAATCACAGCAGTCTAGGGAACCCAGCAGTCGTGGATCAAGCCGGTCACGCCCCGTGACACGGTGTTCACAGGGGTGCTGATGCTGCGCACGCGTTGATCGGATGCGGGCACCCGGATCTCGCGCCACCCGACGATCGTGTACGACTTGTCGAGGACCTGGACGGCGCACTTCGCGACCGTTCCGGGGTCGACCGAGATCTGCGTGTGCACCACGACCTCGTGGTCGGAGACGACCTGGTACCCGACGTCGTCGGTGTCGAGTCCGTGGCTGGTCTGCCCGGGGCCGGCCCAGATCACCCAGACGATGAAGACGAGGGCGACGGCAGCGGCGGCGACGATGCCGATCAGCCGGGTGCGGCGGGCACGCCCGGGGGTGCGGCCGTAGCGGTCGTCCAGCGTCGCGGTGGTGCCGGCGGAGGGCTGAGGTGCCGATGGGTGCTGCGGTTCGGACAGTTCGGGGCTCCCGGGGTGATTATCCTGATCCCAGGGTAGTTCACGTGATGCTGTGTGCTGCCACGCGACCAGTGAGGAACCCCAGTGCCGTACCGCCTGTTGGCCGTCCACGCCCATCCCGACGACGAGTCGAGCAAGGGAGCGGGGACCGCGGCGAAGTACGCGGCCGAGGGCAACGAGGTCCTCGTGGTCTCCTGCACCGGCGGCGAGGCCGGTGACATCCTCAACGAGCAGCTCGGCGAGCCCGCCACGACCCGCGCGCACCGCGACATGGCCGGCTACCGGCGCACCGAGATGGCCGGAGCCCAGGCCGCGCTCGGCATCGACCACCTGTGGCTCGGCTACCACGACTCCGGACTGCCGGACGCCGACAAGGGCGAGACGGTCCGGCCCGGGACCTTCTCCACCGTGCCGCTCGAGTACTCGACCGAGGCGCTGGTGCGGGTCATCCGTCGGTTCCGCCCGCACGTCCTCGTCACCTACGACGAGAACGGCGGCTACCCGCACCCCGACCACATCCGGACGCACGAGGTCTCGGTCGCCGCCTGGACGGCCGCCGCCGACCCGACCGCCTACCCGGACGCTGGGCCCGCCTGGTCGATCGCGAAGCTCTACTACGAGCGCACGATGAACCCCCGACGCTTCCGGACGGTCTTCGCGGCCCTGCAGGAACGCGATCCCGACAGCCCCGCGGTGGAGCAGCTCCGCGAGTGGGTCGAGCGGTTCGCCGACCGGCCCGACCTCGCCACCACCCACGTCGACGTGCACGAGTACTTCGACGCGCGGGACGCGGCGCTCCGGGCGCACGCGAGCCAGGTGCCGCCGGACAGTGCCTTCTTCTACTGGCCGAACGACCTCCTCGCGACGGTGTGGCCGACCGAGGACTACCAGCTCGTCGAGGCACGCGTGCCGACCGAGCTCCCCGAGTCCGACCTGTTCGCGGGGATCCCTGCCGACAAGGACACCACTGCGTGAGCACCATCCACGCGGCACTCGCCGCGACCCCCAGCCCGAGCCCGACCTCGACCGTCCCCGACGTGGACGTGACGCCGGGCGTCGCCGGCTTCATCGCGATCGCGGTCGTCGCGATCGTGACGATCCTGCTCGTCATCGACATGACCCGCCGCATCCGGCGGACGCGCTACCGCGCCGAGATCCGGGAGCGGCTCGAGGCCGAGGCGAACGGCACCGCGACGGGGCCCGACGGTGTCGGGCGTGACGGCGTCGCGACGGACGAGCCGGAGCGGCGCGCGGCCGAGGACGGCCGGGCCGACGTCGGGGACGACACCGAGCGCGGCTGACGCGACCGAGTCTTCCCGCGCCGCCGCCCGTGCCGGGGTACCTGGCGTGACCGGGCGTACCTTGTCGTTCGTTTCGACGGACTACGCCCGAATCGACTAGCTACCGCGCCCGCTCTGGGTGGAAACGAGCGCGGGGCGGGCCGGGCGTGCGTGACGGAGGGGAGCCGCGCCTCCCGTGCCACGGCGTACCTGGCGGGAACGGGCGTACCGGGTCCTTCGTTCCGACCGACTACGCCCGATTCGACTTGCTACCGCACCTGTCATGGGTGGGAACGGGCGTAGCCGGCGGAAACGGGCGTACCTCGAGGATTCGTGCGTACTTGGCAGGAGCGGGCGTACCCGGTCCTTCGTATCGACCGACTACGCCCGATTCGACTTGCTACCGCAGCCGACATGGGTGCAAACGCGCGCGCCTGGCGGGAACGGGCAAACCTGGCGGGAACGGGCGTGCCTGGCGGGATCGGGCTCACCAGGTCTGCACGGACGACTCGGCACGCCCGGGACGACCGGGCACCGCGAGTGTCGTGGTGACCGCCGACCGTCGCGGTCAGCGCACCGGGTCCAGCGCCACGATGAGCACGCCCGCCCACTGGGCCGCGAAGGCGACGACGGTGAGGGCGTGGAACACCTCGTGGAAGCCGAACACCGTCGGGGACGGGTTCGGGCGCTTGAAGCCGTACACGAGCGCGCCGAGCACGTACGCGAGCCCGCCGGAGAGCACGAGCACCGTCATCGGCACGCTGGCCGCGAAGAACTGCGGCAGCAGCCCGAGCGCCGCGCAGCCGAGGACGAGGTAGATCGGGACGTAGAGCCACCGTGGCGCGCCGATCCAGAGGACGCGGAACGCGATGCCGAGGGCCGCGCCGGACCACATCACCCAGAGCACCACGATCATCAGGGTGTGCGGCAGGGCGCAGATCGCCACGGGTGTGTAGGTGCCTGCGATGAGCAGCAGGATGTTCGTGTGGTCGATCCGCTTCAGCACCGCCTTGACCTTCGGGCCCCACGGGAAGCGGTGGTACGTCGCCGAGACGCCGAACATGGCGAGCGACGTCGCCATGAACACCGCGCTGCCGACCTTCGCCGCGGGGGAGCCAGCCAGGGCGATGAGGACGACGCCCATCGCGATCGCGAACGGGAACGCCCCGAGGTGGATCCATCCGCGCCAGGCGGGCCGGGGCTCGGGCGTGCCGGCGGCTGACCGTCCGGCGACCGTGCTCTGGGCCTCGTCGGTGAAGGGGACGTGGGGGAGGGTCCCGGTGTCGTGCTCGGCCTGCATGGTCCGACCGTAGGGCCAGATGCCGAACGAACGCCGAACACGTCCGGACCTCCCGGCGAACGCGGTCCGCTCCGAGGTCGGGTGCACTATGTTCGATCCGTGACCGGCAGGGTGGGATGGGCAGGACGAGGGATCCTCTACCGCGCCTACCAGAGCCGGATCCGTCGGCAGATCGACGGCTCGGCGATGCCGAAGCACGTCGCCATGATCGTGGACGGCAACCGGCGCTGGGCGAAGCAGCTCGGTCTCGAGTCCGCCGCGCACGGGCACCGGGCGGGCGCCGCGAAGATCCCGGAGTTCCTGACCTGGTGCGACGACCTCGGCATCGAGGTCGTGACGCTCTACCTGCTGTCCTCCGACAACCTGACCGGCCGCGGTGGTGAGGAGCTCGAGCAGCTCGTCGGCATCATCGCCGACCTCGCGGGCACCCTCGCGGACCACCGTGACTGGCGCGTGCAGCACGTCGGAGCGAACGAGGGGCTCCCCGGACCCCTCGTCGAGGCGCTGTCCGCCGCGGAACGACGGACTGCCGACCACACCGGCCTGCACGTGAACCTCGCGGTCGGCTACGGCGGTCGCCGCGAGATCGCCGACGCCATGCGCAGCATCGTCCGTGCGCACGGCGAGGGCGGCGGCACGCTCGACACCCTGGCCGAGGTGCTGACGCCCGAGCTCATCGGCGACCACCTGTACACGCAGGGGCAGCCGGACCCCGACCTCGTCATCCGGACGTCGGGCGAGCAGCGGTTGTCGGACTTCATGCTGTGGCAGAGCGCGCACAGCGAGTTCTACTTCGTCGAGGCGTTCTACCCGGACCTGCGCGAGGTCGACTTCCTGCGGGCCGTCCGCGACTTCGGGTTGCGGTCGCGGCGCTTCGGCGGCTGACGACCGGACCGCGCGCTCCGTCCCCGGGCACGTCCTGTCGGGCCCTGCCGTCGTCTGGCACCGGTGCGCGGACCGGACCGGGTACGGCCCGTCCTCGCTGATCCCAGTAGACTCACAGGGTTTTCGTCCCACGGAAGGTTGCCCCTGTGAACATCGCCGAGTATGCCTCAGGCTTCGCCGAGGAGCCCGGCTACCTCGACCACGCCGCGTTCGGCCCCGTGCAGACCGCGGTCCTCGAGGAGCAGCGCGTGCTCGGGACGATCCAGGAGCACATGCGCTTCGGTGCCATGGAGACGCTCGACGAGCAGGACGCACGCGTCCGGACCGTCGCGGCCCGCTTGGTCGGCCGGCGCGAGGACCAGGTCGTCTCGCAGACCGCGACGACCCCCGGGCTCCTGCACACCGCGTTCGGGCTGACCGGCGGGGTGCTCGTCTCCGCCGACGAGTACCCGTCGCTGCCGTTGGCACTCGCGAGTGCGGCCTCGGCGACGGGCGGGCGCGTGCAGCCGGTCGTGATCGAGTCCGGTGCCGGGTGGATGACCCCGTCGCTCATCGAGTCGCGCCTCACCGACGACGTCACCGCGGTCGCGCTCTCGCTCGTCGACTGGCAGACCGGCTACCTCGCCGACCTCGCCGCCGTCCGCGAGGTCATCGGCGACCGCCTCCTCATCGTCGACGCGATCCAGGGCTTCGGCGTGGTGGACGCTCCGTACGAGGTCGCCGACGTCGTCGCCACGGGTGGCCAGAAGTGGTTGCACGCCGGCTGGGGCACCGGGTTCACGGCGTTCAGTGACCGCGCGCTCAACCGGCTGCGCCCCGCGTTGTCCGGCCCGCACGGGACGTTCGGGTGGCCCACCGAGGTCCCCGCCGTCCGCCCAGGTGCCGCCGGGTTCCAGATGACCCGGATCGACCCGGTGGCGCAGGCGCGCATGGCGGTGTCGCTCGACCGGCTCGTGGCCGTGGGCGTCCCTGCCGTGCAGGAGCGCGTCGCCGACCGCGTCGAGCGCGTGTTCGACATCGCCGACGAGTTCGGCCTGTCCGTCGAGTCCAGCCGCGACCCGCGCGAGCGGGCCGGCATCGTGGTGCTCCGGCCGCCGCAGGGGCGCCTCACCGCGCTGTCCGCCGCGTTCCACAACCACGGGGTGACGGTGACGACGCGGCTCGGGGTCGCGCGGGTCTCGGTGTTCGCGTCCACGACGGACGAGACCCTCGACATGTTCCGCGACGCCTGCCTCTCCTACGCCACGATGCAGTAGCGGCGCGGGCG
>NZ_JBFPFM010000058.1:0-14387 GCF_047977705.1 Curtobacterium sp. LFS084 | reverse complement strand
GACCCCGCCCGCTCCCGCGGCGACCCCGGCACCGGCTGCAACGCCGGCTCCCGCCGTCGCCGCTCCCGCCACGCCCGCGCAGCCCGTCGCCGAGGGCGCCTCGGTCGTCGGGACCGACGAGTCCTCCGGCGCCGTCCTCGTCGGCTACGGCTCGGCGACCTCGTCGCCGTCCCGTCGCAAGCCGGGCGCCCGCCGGGCCGCAGCGCTCGCGGCCGAGGCGAGCCGCGCCTCCAGTGCCGACGCCGCCGCGGCCGCCGAGGCCGCCACCGACCCGGGCGAGGAGTCGACCGCCGAGGCGATCACCGCCCTCGGCTCCGCCCCGCGCAAGCAGAGCACCGCGACGAACGTCCTCGCGAAGCCCCCGATCCGGAAGCTGGCGAAGGACCTCGGCGTCGAGCTGAGCGAGATCGTCGCGACCGGGCTCGCCGGCGAGGTCACGCGCGACGACGTCATCCGGCACGCGAAGCAGGCCAGCGTCTTCCGCAACATCGAGACGCCCGAGTGGGGCGAGGTGCGCAGCGAGACGATCCCGGTCAAGGGCGTCCGCAAGGCCATCGCGACCGCGATGACCACGTCGGCGTTCACCGCGCCGCACGTGTCCCTGTTCGTCGACGTCGACGCGACCCACACGATGGAGTTCGTCAAGCGGCTCAAGGCGTCGCCGACGTTCGCGGGCGTCAAGGTGTCGCCGCTCCTCATCGTCGCGAAGGCCGTGATCTGGGCCGTCCGCCGCAACCGCTCGGTGAACTCCACCTGGACCGACCGCGAGATCATCGTCCACCACTTCGTGAACCTCGGCATCGCCGCGGCGACCCCGCGCGGGCTCATCGTGCCGAACATCAAGGACGCGCAGGACATGTCCCTCCTCGAGCTCGCCCAGGCCCTCGAGCAGCTCACCCTGACCGCCCGCGACGGCAAGACCACCCCGGCGCAGATGGCCAACGGCACGGTGTCGATCACGAACATCGGCGTGTTCGGCATGGACACCGGCACCCCGATCCTCAACCCGGGCGAGGTCGCGATCGTCGCCATGGGCACGATCAAGCCGAAGCCGTGGGTCGTCGACGGCGAGGTCCGCTCGCGCATGGTGACGACCATCGGTGCCTCGTTCGACCACCGGGTCGTCGACGGTGACGTGGCGTCGCGCTTCGTGCACGACGTGGCCTCGGTGCTCGAGGAACCGGCGCTCCTGCTCGACTGAGCGGCTTCGTGAGCAGGAACGGTCGAGTGTCGCCGAGCTGCTCGACCGTTCCTGCTCACCATCTGCGGGCTTCCGCAAACGTCGCGTGGTGTTCACACGGATGTCGGTGGGCGGGGCGATGATCGACCCATGGTCCACCAGCTCCTGATGCCCCCGCAGGAGATCCGAACGGATCGCCTCCTGCTCACCCCGCTGTCGCCGGCGGACATCGACGACGTGCACGCGCTGTTCTCCGACGCGCGCACGTGGACGCACCTGCCCACCGGTCGGCACACGGCACGGGCGACGACCATCGACCTCGTCCAGCGCAAGATCGGCGGCCGGGCACGCCACGGGCTCGGCTCGTGGGCGGTCCGGTCCTCGGCCGACCACGCGTTCCTCGGGGTCGGCGGCGTGGACATGACGGCGGCCGGCGTCTGGAACCTCGGCTACCGCCTGACGCCGTCGGCGTGGGGCAACGGCTACGCGACCGAGGTCGCGCTCGCGGCCGTCGCCGCCGCGCGGGACGTGGGCGCCGACGTCCCCGTGACCGGGCGCGTCCTGACGAACAACCCGGCCTCGGCCGCGGTGCTCGGGCGCGCCGGCCTGTCCCTGGTGTGGCAGGGGTCGACCTCCGCACCGACCCCCGGCGGGGTCGAGCGACAGGTCTGGGCCGACCGAGCGTTGTCACGGACGCAGCGGGCCTGGCTCGTCGCCAACGCCTGAGCCGGGTCCCTCCACCGGGGTCGACGCCTCCGACGAGGGGACGAGCGCGCGGGCGACCCCGCACAGCACCAGCAGGACGACAGCGACCGGGGTGGCTCCGACCGGACCCACGGCCATGAGCACGACCGCGGCGAGGGCGACGACGGGCAGGGTGACGACGCCGGTCACCGCAGGGCTCCGAACAGGGCGTCGGCCTCGTGCGGCAGCTCCGTGCGGAGGGACCACTGCACGGTGTTCCAGTCGTGGCCGCTCTTCGGCGCGGAGGCGACGACGGTGTCCGCGCCCGCCGCCCGTGCCGCACGGCCGAGCTTCCGCGCGTTCTCGCTGAACTGGCGGTCGGCCGAGCCCGCGGTGAGCCACAGGGCGTGCCCGCCGAGGCCGTTCTCCCGCATCTGCGCGATCGGGGCGGCCGCCCGCCACGCGGCGACGGACCCGCCGAAGGCCTGGTCGGCGCTGTGCTGGGGGTTCTGGTCGATCGGTTGCAGCTCGCTGGAGATCGCCAGCGCCGCGCCGAACGACGCCGGGTCCGCGGTGACGAACTGCATCGCGCACGTCGCCCCCTGCGAGAAGCCGACGAGCCCCCATGCTCGTCGGTCCGGCGTGACGGGGAGGTGGGCAGCGAGCCACGCGGGCACGTCCCGGGTGACGTAGGACGCCGACTTCCCGAGCCGCGAGTCGACGCACATCGGGTTGCGACCCGGTGCCGACAGCTGGTCGACGGACACGACGATCGGCGCCCGCCCGTGGTGCGCGGCGGCGTACGCGTCGAGCACCGTGCCCATCTGCCCGGCGGTGAACATGTCGCTCGGCGCTCCCGGCTGCCCGGCGAACGCCAGGACCACGGGCAGGCGCGCCGGGTCGCGGACGAGGGCGGCAGGCGGCAGGTAGACGACGGCGGGACGTGCGGGGAAGCCCGAGCGCGTTCCCGGGATGTCGACCGTCCGGATCACGCCCGCCGCGGGCATCGTGGCCGCCGGGGTGGCGTCGAGGTCGAGCGCGGGGTACGGGTCGCTCTGCACCACGGTGCCGAGGGTCGGGTACTTGGCGAACTCGACGTTCACGCCGAGCGCCGGGACGAGGAGCGCGGCCGGTACCAGGACGGCGGCCAGCACCCGTCGCCCGCGACCACCCTGCACGATCCCGGTGACCGCCAGCGCGAGGGCTGCCGTGGCCACCGCGACCCACATGCGCGTGACGCCGCTCAGGGCGACGCCGAACAGGTCGACCACGTCGCTGACGATCCAGCAGACGACCAGCACCGCCACGGATGCGACCGCCGCGACGACCGCGCGCACCCGCACCGCCCGCCATGCGGGGCCGGAGCGCATCCGCCGGAGCCCGGGGAGCAGGACGACGAGTGCGAGCACGGCGAAGGCGGTGTCGATCGGGACGAGCTTCGACGGTGCCTGCAGCTGCGTCGCGAGCAGCCAGGCGGTCGGACTCACGACCGGGCCGCCGCGCGGGCGTCCGCCGCCTGGAGCCGGTGCGCCTGCCGGAGCGCCCACAGGTGCTTCGGGCGGAGCCCCGGCACGTACGCCGCGGCCAGGGCGCGGGTCACCCGCGGGACGTGCAGCGGCGTGGGGACGACGAGCCAGAGCGGTTCGTGCCGGGCGCCGAACTTCTCCTTGAAGCGCTGCAGCGAGCGGAAGCCGTACACCGGTTCGAGCGCCCGGGCGAGCATCGCCGACCCGCGCACGACGAGCGGACCCGCCCCGGCGTGCGCGGCGAGCGGCGTGCCGGACAGGCTGATCGTGGTGAGGCCGGCCTCGCGGGCGCGGAGGGCGGTCCGGGCGATGAGGAACTCCATCACGCCGGGCATCCCGTCGTCGCCACGGCGCATGACGTCGAGCGTGTACCCGGTCAGCGCCCCGCGTTCGTGGACGGGCAGCCAGCTGGTCACCGCGGTGACGTGACCGTCCGCGGTGACGGCGAGCAGGAGCCGGACGTCCGGGTCGTCCAGCTCCCGGAACCCGCCGAGCGTGAAGCCCATCTCGGGCAGCCGACGGTCGGCGGCCCACCGCGTGCAGATGGCCTCGACCTCGGCACGCTGGTCGGCCCCGAGCGCGTCGAGGGTCGTCCACTCGTCGCGGACGCCCTCGCGGTCGGCCCGGTTCGAGGCGGTGCGCAGGTCCTGCCGCTTCTTGCCTCGGAGGTCGAAGGTCGTCACGTCGAGCACGCACTCGACACCGACCGGCAGCGCGGTCCAGCCCTCGGCGCCGAGGATCGCGCGGACCGGCTCGTGCACGCTCGTGAACGCGGGGACCCAGCCCTGGCGCTCGCAGAAGGCCGTGAAGCCGGCGAGCACCTCGGCGCGGTCAGCGGTGGCGCACGCCGGGTCCGACACGGCGAGGGCGACCTCGCCGCGCACCCGGTAGGCCACGGCACCGAGCCCGCCCGGGTGGGTCCAGGTCGCGTTCCCGCGCCAGGTGCCCATGTGCCCGAGGGTGCCGGCGTCGCCGTCGCGGAGCATCGAGACGAGGTCGTCACGCCCGGCACCGGCGGCCCGGAACCGTGCCCGGACGAGTCGCGGTCGGAGGACGACGACGGCCAGCAGCACGGCGGCGGGGACGATCCACGCCCCGAGCAGGGTCACCTGCCACTCGACCGCGTCCAGACCGAGTCCCTGCCACTGCACGGCGTCGTCCTGGACCGGCTCGATGAGGAAGACGTCGGCGAGCACGACGGTGAGCGTCAGCAGCACGGCGATCGCCAGCGCGACACCGACCCGCCGCCCGCGGTGGACGAGCCAGGCGGCGAGGAGCAGCAGGACGCCGACGACGACCACGGAGCCGTTCGGCATCGCGTCGGCGAACGGGGAGAGCACGCCGTCCGGGTCGGGCACGACGGGCGTCACGAGGGTCCCGGCACCGAGCGCGATGAGCGCGCTCACCACGACGGTCCGGGCGGTGACGGCGGTGCTGCGGTGCGCGGGCTCGGAGGCGCGGCGGACGATCCAGGCACCGGCGGCGGTCCCGAGCAGGGTCGCGAGGGCACGGGCCAGGTCCGACCCGTGGCCGGCGAAGAGCACGAGGGTCAGGACGACGGTCCACAGGGCGGCACGGACGCGCCAGCGGCGCTGCGGGGGCATCGTCGCCGAGGCGGCACCGAGCAGTGCGGTGGCCACGATCGACGGCGCGAAGAGCGGTTGCCCGACGGCGAACTCGGCGTGCGCCTCGCCCAGCGCCGACCCGATGGTGACGGTGAGGAGCGTCGCGAGGACACCGACGAGCGGCGCTCCGATCCCGACGACCAGGGTCCGGAGCGACCCGAGGGACCGCTCGGCGAGGACCGTCGTCAGGACCACGGCCACGAGGGCGAGGCACGCGACGGGCGGCTGGTGCGGGAAGTCCGGCTCGGAGTGTGCCATCCGGGCGGTCACGACGAGCACGGCCGCGGCCACCGTCACGACGACGGAGACCGGGAACCGACGGAGACGTCCGATGAGTGCTGTTGGTGCCACGGTCCCATCACAGCGGACCGCGCGCTCCGGGACATCGCTCCACGGCGTGAACCCCGATGGCCGATCGGCCATCGCCGCGTCGCTCCGGGGGACGACCGTCAGACGACGGGCGCGGACGGCACGTGCTCGACCGGCAGCCGCAGGTGCAGTGCGAACCCGTCGTCCGGCTGCGGACCCGACTCCATGCTCCCGCCGAGGAGCGACGCCCGTTCGCCGAGCCCGATCAGCCCGAGGCCGGAACCCGGCAGCTCGAGCCGTTCCGAACGCGCGGGGCCGTTCACCACGTCGACGAGGACGTGCTCACCGTGGATCCGGCCGCTGACCCGGACGGTCGCGTCGGGGGCGTGCTTGCGGACGTTCGTCAGCCCCTCCTGCACGAACCGGTAGACGGCCCGCTGGAGCGGCTGCGCGAGGGTGTCCGGCAGGTCGACGGTGGTGCTGGTCTCGAGGCCGCTCTCGGCCACCAGCCGGGGCAGGTCGGCGAGGACCGGCTGCGGCGCGATCTCGCGGTCGGTACCGCCGGACGCCCGCAGCACCTGCACCATCTCGCGGAGCTCCTGCAGGGTGACGACGCACAGCTGCCGGATCGTCCGCGCGAACCCGCGCTCGGCCTCGTCGCGGCCGGCCATCTGCATCGCACCGGCCTGCACCGCGATGAGGGTGACCTGGTGCGAGACGACATCGTGCATCTCGCGGGCGAGCAGGGCCCGTTCGCGGGAGAGCGCCACGGCCGCGGCCTGTCGGCGTTCGTCCTCGCGGGCCCGGCGGGACTCGACGAGCTGCTCGGTCAGGCGGGCACGGGTCTGCACGAGCAGGCCGACGGCGAGCGGACCGAGGGCGAAGATGAGTGCGTAGACCACCGAGACGACGATCTCGTCGAGGGTCTGCGGCGGCCCGACGAACCCGCTGAACCCGACGAACTGCACCAGGGCGGCGAGGAGCATCAGCCACCGGCGGCTCGTGCGCTCCCCGAGGGTGAACAGCGCCACGCTGGCGGCCACCACCGCGGACCCGACGAACAGTCCGGGCATGGTCAGGGCGAACGCGAGCACGGGGAAGCGTCGGCGGAGCAGCAGCGCCGCCGCGGCGACGAGCGACAGCCACGTCTCGAGGGTGGTGGCACCGGAGATGTCGAGCACCGCATCGGCGACCGCGGCGGCGACGAAGAGGGCGTCGAGCACCCACCACGGTGCGGGGTGGGTGCGCGCCAGACGCAGGCCGGCGTCGACGAGCCGGTCGAGCCTCCCGTCCGTCGCCGCGAGCACCTGCCGGACCCGCCCGGGCCGCTCCCCGTCAGCCATCCAGGAGCCCCGCCTCGGCCGCGCGCAGCGCGAGCTGGACCCGCGTCGGGACGCCGAACGCGGCGAGGAGCGACCGGATGTCCTCCTTGACGGTGCCGGTGCTCACCCCGAGCCGACGGCCGATGTCCGGGTTGCTGACGCCGTCGGCGACGAGCCGGAGGACGGCGTGCTCCCGGTCGCTGACGGCCGGCGCCGGGGCACTCGGACGTGCCGCGAAGAGCTTGGTCCGGTCGACACCCGGGGCCAGCACGACCCCGCCGCGGGCGAGGACGCGGACGTACTCGGCGAGCCCCTCGGGGTCGGTGTCCTTCAGCAGGAACCCGGCGGCACCGAGCTCCATCGCCTGCCCGACGTACTCGTCGGTGTCGAAGGTGGTGAGCATCGCGACGGCGGGCGGCTCGGGGAACGCCCGGAGCTCCCGGAGGACCTCGAGCCCGTTCACGCGCGGCATCCGCACGTCGAGCAGGACGACGTCCGGCGCGTGGTCGCGGATGGTCCGCACGGCGTCGACGTCCCCGGTCGTGGCGACGACGTCGATGTCCGGTGCGGCGCCGAGGATGAGCTCGAAGCCGTAGCGGACGAGCGTCTCGTCGTCGACGATCACCACGGTTGTCACGCGCGTCATCTTGTCATGCACGTTGGCGTTCCGAGGGGGACTCGCTACTGTGGCAGCAACTGGTCATGTCCGCGCATGACCACCCGCACGACCAGCGACGGAGCACGAGGACCGCATGACGAGCCGGATCACCGAGGGTGCCGAACCGAAGCACCAGCAGCTGCGTCGGATCCTCCTCGACCTCGCCACGGTCCGCCTCGCACCCGGTGCGGCGATCCCGTCGGAACGCCAGCTCATCGCCGAGTACGGGGTGTCCCGGATCACCGTTCGCGAGGCCCTCGGGCAGCTCGTGAACGAGGGCTACCTCGAACGCGTACGCGGCAAGGGCACCTTCGTGGCGCACCGACCCGTGCAGTCGACCCTGCACCTGGCCTCCTTCACCGAGGAGATGCGTGCGATGGGTCACGTACCGACGACGGTCGTGCTCGTCCGCGAGGAGCGGGTGCCCCCGTCCGACACGGCCGCGGCGCTGCGGCTCGACCCCGACGTCCGCGCCTTCCACGTGAAGCGGCTGCGCATGGCCGACGGCGCACCGGTGTCGATCGACGACGCCTGGTTCGTCGCGGACGCGTTCCCGGGCCTGCTCGAGCACGACCTGTCCGACTCGGTGTACTCGATCATCGCCACGGAGTACGGCACGCCGATCGACCGCGCGCAGCAGACCGTCGCCGCGAACCCGGCGGCGGACGACGTGGCGACCCTGCTCGGCACGAAGACCGGGGCGCCGCTGCTGGAGTTCGACCGGGTGTCCTACGCGGGGGAGCGCCCGGTGGAGCACACGCGGAGCTGGTACCGCTCGGACCGCTACCGCGTGCAGATGGAGGTCACGGCGACGGCGGCGAACGCGGTCGCCTAGCGCCGACCGTCGCGCTGCGCGACACCGCACGGCACGTCCAGGCCGTGCGGTGTCGCCGAGTGCGTGGGAAGGCCCCCGCTCAGACCTCGAACAGGGTGTCGCCGTCGCGCACCGTGGTGCCGACCGCGTCCTGCGCGATGGAGTCCGGCGCGGAGCCGAGCACGACGACCGGGCAGATCGGCGAGTAGCCGGCAGCCGAGATCACCGAGGGAGTGAACCGGACGACGGGGTCGCCCGCGACGACGGTGTCGCCCTCGGTGGCGAGGAGCTCGAAGCCCTCGCCCGACAGCTTCACGGTGTCGATGCCCACGTGCACGAGCACGTCGGTGCCCGCGGCGCCCTGCAGGGCGAACGCGTGCGGGTGCAGCTTGACGATCGTGCCGTCGACCGGCGCGACCGCGGTCACGGCGCCGTCGACCCCGGTCGGGTCCACCGCGACGCCGGCACCGACGAGCTGCCCGGCGAACACCGGGTCCGGCACGTCGGCCAGTGCGACGACCGGGCCCTGGAACGGGGTCCGGACCGCGGTCACAGCTCGTCCTGGATGTCCTGCGCGAGGTTGTCGGCGATCGGGCCGACGATGACCTGCCAACCCGTCCCGCCGCCGACGACGGCCTGGGCGCCCGCGGCCTTCAGCGCGTCCTTGTCGACCAGGTCGCCGTCCTCGACCTCGACGCGGAGGCGCGTGATGCAGCCCTCGACCTCGTCGATGTTCTCGGCGCCACCGAGCGCGGCGATGATGTCAGCGGCCTTGATGTCAGCCATCGTTTCCTCCTCGTTACGAAAACGCATGCCGGGTTGACAGGCGTGGGGTCGCGGTTCAGACTACGGAACTGGTCATGACCGGACAGGACCGGACCTGGCGACACCGCCGAGGTTACCTGCGCTGACTGTACGACTCAACTCACCCCGACAGCTCCACCCAACGACGAGAGGACCTCCGATGAGCACCACCACTGCCACGGATGTGCCGGAGAAGAAGACGCCGAAGAAGCAGTCGCGCGTCTTCGCCAACGCCCAGCGGCTCGGCCGCAGCCTCCTGCTGCCCATCGCGGTCATGCCGGCTGCCGGCATCCTGCTCCGCCTCGGCCAGGCCGACATGCTCGGGGCGATCCCGGGCTTCGAGAAGGGCGCGACGATCATCGCCGCGGCCGGCAACGGTGTGTTCACCTGGCTGCCGCTCCTCTTCGCGGTCGGCATCGCGATCGGGTGGGCGAAGAAGTCCGACGGCACCACGGCGCTCGCCGCCGTCGTCGGCTACATGGTCATGTACCAGGTCTTCGCGGCCATGTCCCCGATCGTGCTCGACGGGGTGAAGGACGCGAACGGCAACCAGGCCACCATCAACTTCGGCGTCCTCGGCGGCATCGTCATGGGGCTCGTGTCGGCCGTGCTGTGGGAGAAGTTCCACCGCACGAAGATGCCCGACTTCCTCGGCTTCTTCTCGGGCCGCCGCCTCGTGCCGATCCTCACCGCGGTCGCGGGTCTCCTCATCGCCGTCGTGATGTCGTTCTTCTACCGCTACTTCGACATCGCACTGACCGCCGCCGGCCAGGCCGTCGCGGACAACGCCGTCCTCGGTGGTGGCATCTTCGGGTTCGTCAACCGCATGCTCATCCCGATCGGGCTGCACCAGCTGCTGAACTTCTTCCCGTGGTTCCAGCTCGGCAGCTTCACCACGGGCGGCGTGACCTACCACGGCGACATCGCGCGCTTCCTCGCCGGCGACCCGACGGCCGGCATCTTCCAGACCGGCTTCTTCCCGATCATGATGTTCGCGCTGCCCGCCGGTGCCCTCGCCATCTGGCGCAACGCCAAGCCGCAGAACCGCAAGCTCGTCGGCGGCATCATGCTCTCGGCCGCGCTCACCTCGTTCGTGACCGGCATCACCGAGCCCCTCGAGTACTCGTTCATGTTCGTCGCGTTCCCGCTCTACATCATCCACGCGGTCCTCACGGGCACCTCGCTGGCCCTGGTGAACGCCCTGGGCATCCACGACGGCTTCTCGTTCTCCGCCGGTGCGATCGACTACGTGCTGAACTTCGGCAAGGCGGACGGTGCGATCTGGCTCATCCCGATCGGCCTCGGCTACGCGGTCGTCTACTACTTCCTGTTCAGCTTCGTGATCAAGAAGTGGAACCTCCGCACCCCCGGGCGCGAAGAGGACACGATCGCCGAGAACACGATCGACGCGGCGACCAAGCCGTAGCCGTCACGAGGTGACGGACGTCACCTGCTGACGGACGGGAGGCGCGGTGTCGGCTGGCACCGCGCCTCCCGTCCGTCAACGGGTTGATACTGGTTTTGACAACCGTTATCAACTAGCCCTACGCTCGTCGACATGCACAACCGTCTCCTCGCCCTGCCGCTCGTCGTCGGCGCCGCCGCGCTGGCCCTGACGGGCTGCGCGACGTCCTCCGCCTCCGGTGACGCGTCGGGCGACGGCACCGTCCGGGTCGTCGCCTCCACCAACGTCTACGGCTCGATCGTCGAGGCGATCGGCGGCGAACACGTCTCCGTCACGAGCATCCTCGACGACCCGTCGCAGGACCCGCACTCGTTCGAGTCGAGCGCAACGACGCAGCTCGCAGTGTCCAAGGCCGACCTCCTCATCGAGAACGGCGGCGGGTACGACGACTTCATGACCACCCTCGCCGACGCGTCCAGCACCAAGGCGGACACGATCAACGTCGTCGAGCTCTCCGGTCTCGACAAGGGTGGCGACGCCGAGTTCAACGAGCACGTCTTCTACAGCTACCCGACGATGGTCAAGCTCGCCGACGACGTCGCGAAGCGCCTCGGGGACCTCGACCGGCAGGACGCGGACACCTTCACGAAGAACGCCGACGCGCTGACGACGAAGCTCGAGGGGCTCGAGGCGAAGACGGCCGAGCTGAAGAAGACCTACGACGGCCAGAAGGTGGCGTACACCGAGCCCGTCCCGGGGTACCTCTTCGACGCGATCGGTCTCGACAACGTCACGCCCGAGGCCTTCTCCGAGGCGATCGAGGAGGGCGACGACGTGCCCCCGGCGGCGCTGAACGACACGCTCAAGCTGTTCACGAACAAGACCGTGAAGCTCCTCGCCTACAACGAGCAGACGTCCAGCCCGGAGACCGAGCAGGTCAAGAAGGCGGCCGACGAGAACGGCGTCCCCGTCATCGGTGTCACGGAGACGCTCCCGAAGGGGGAGGATTACGTCTCGTGGCAGCAGGCGAACATCGACCAGGTGCAGGCGGCGCTCCAGAAGTGACGACCGTCTCCCACCCGACGACCGAGCGGACCGCCACTGCCCCGGGCAGTGGCGGTTCCGCCGTGCTCGAACTCCGCGACGCCGGACTGTCGTACGGCTCCCGTGCGCTCTGGTCGCACCTCGACCTCGACCTGGCGCCGGGCGAGTTCGTCGCGGTGCTCGGACCGAACGGGGCGGGCAAGACCTCGCTCCTCCGCACGGTCCTCGGGCAGCAGCGGCTGACGAGCGGCTCGATGTCGTTCCTCGGCCAGCCCGTCCGGCGCGGGCACCGGAAGATCGGGTACATCCCACAGCAGCGCCTGATGGACGCCGGCACCCCGCTCCGGGCGCGGGACATGGTCGCGCAGGGCGTGACCGGCTCACGGTGGGGCATCACGCCCGCGAGCCGTGCCGAACGGTCCCGGGTCGATCGCATCCTCGACGAGGTCGGGGCCACCGCCTTCGCGGACGCCCCGGTGGCCGAGCTGTCCGGCGGCGAGCAGCAGCGCACCCGCGTCGGACAGGCCATCGCCGCAGACCCCGCGCTGCTCCTCTGTGACGAGCCGCTCATCTCGCTCGACCTGCGGCACCAGCGCGGCGTCACCGAGCTCATCGACCGGCAGCGTCGGCAGCAGGGCGCGGCGGTGCTCTTCGTCACCCACGACGTGAACCCGATCCTCGACGTCGTCGACCGCGTGCTCTACATCGCGGGCGGACGCTTCCGGATCGGAGCACCGGACGAGGTCCTCCGCACCGACGTGCTCTCCGACCTGTACGGCACGCCCGTCGACGTCGTCCGCACGATGGGGCGGATCGTCATCGTCGGCGCGAACGACGCGCACGACCAGCACTGCGACGCGGACCCGAACGCCGTGACGCCCGACGAGGGGCGGATCTGATGGACGTCTGGTCGCAGGTCTTCTCCTTCCAGGACTACGGCGAGCTCGTCGTGCTCGTGCAGAACTCGATCTGGGCGGGTGCGGTGCTCGGCATCGTCGGCGGGCTCATCGGGCCGTTCGTCGTCGCCCGGAACATGCCCTTCGCCGTGCACGGCATCTCGGAGCTCTCGTTCGCGGGTGCCTCGGCATCGCTGCTGCTCGGCGTGAACGTGGTCACCGGGTCGCTCGTCGGGTCCGTGATCGCGGCGCTCCTCATCGGGCTGCTCGGGTCCAGGGCGCGCGACCGCAACTCGATCATCGCCGTGCTCATGCCCTTCGGCCTCGGCCTCGGCATCCTCTGCCTCGCGCTCTACAAGGGCCGTGCGGCGAACAAGTTCGGCCTGCTCACCGGGCAGATCGTCTCGGTGGACAACCCGCAGCTGACGTTCCTCGTCGTCGTGGCCGCGATCGTCGTCGTGACGCTCCTCGTGATCTGGCGCCCGCTGATGTTCTCGTCGGTCGACCCGGACGTGGCCGCCGCCGCCGGGGTGCCGGTGCGGACCCTGGCGCTCGTCTTCATGCTCGTGCTCGGGCTGGCCACCGCGGTGTCGGTGCAGATCGTCGGCGCGCTCCTCGTGCTGTCGCTGCTCGTCACGCCCGCCGCGGCCGCCCTGCGCCTCAGCTCCCACCCCGTCGTCGTGCCGATCCTGTCGACCGTGTTCGCCGTCGTCTCGGTGGTCGGCGGGATCCTGCTCGCCCTCGGCGGGGGCCTGCCCATCAGCCCGTACGTGACGACCATCTCGTTCGTGATCTGGGTGGTCTGCCGGATCGTCGGCGGACGCAAGGACAAGCGCGGACGCGACCGGATCGTGCGCCGCGACCAGCGTGACGGGGGCGCACCGCGTCTCCGGGCCGACGACGCGGACCCCCTGTCCGCCGCCGGCCGGAAGGAAGGAGCGACCGCATGAACGCCGTGCAGAAGCCGAAGCGGAACACGTGGCAGCGCGAGGCGGTGCGCACCGCACTGTCGAGCACCGAGGGGTTCGTCAGCGCGCAGGCGCTGCACCAGCACCTGCGGGACGACGGCTCCACCATCGGACTCGCCACCGTCTACCGGGCGCTCTCCGACCTGGCGACCGAGGGGGACGCGGACTCGCTGCAGCAGGACGGCGAGTCGCTGTACCGCGCGTGCACGACCGACGCACACCACCACCACCTGATCTGCCGGAACTGCGGCCGCACGGTCGAGATCGAGGCGGACCCGGTGGAGCGGTGGGCGCAGGAGGTCGCGGCGGCCAACGGGTTCACGAACGCCAGCCACGTGGTGGACATCTTCGGGGAGTGCGCCGTGTGCACGGCGGCGCGCACCACGGCGAACGCCGGCGAGTAGCGTCCGCGTCATGCACGTGATCCTGGTGCCCGGCTTCTGGCTCGACGCGAGCGCCTGGGACGAGGTGGCCCCGGTGCTCCGAGCAGCGGGACACTCGGTCGAGGCGGTCACCCGCGACGGCGACACGCTCGACGAGCAGGTGGCCGCCCTGGTCGAGCTGCTCGACGACGTCGCCACGCCGGACGAGCCCGTGGTCCTGGCGGGGCACTCCGGCGCCGGGCCGATCGCGTACATGGCCGCCGATCGCCGCCCGTCGCTCGTCGCGCACCTGCTCTACGTCGACACCTTCCCGGGGCCCGAGGGCGGCTGCGTCAACGACGAGCTGCCCGTGGTGGACGGCGTCGTGCCGCTGCCCTCGTGGGACGTCTGGGAGCCGGCGACCGTGCGCGGCATGACGCCGGAACTGCGCGCGGCCTTCGAGCACCGGGCGATCCCCGAGCCCGCCGCGGTGCCGTCCGACCGCTTCCACTACGCCGACGCCGCGCGGCACACGATCCCGGCGACGGTGATCACGTGCGAGATCCCGGCGGCCGACCTCGCGACGATGGTGGCGGACCACCAGGCCTGGGCGGCGGAGCTCGTGGCGACCGAGGAGCTCTCGATCCTCGGGCTCGAGACGGGGCACTGGCCGATGTTCACGGCGCCGCGGGAGCTCGGCGAGCTCATGGTGCAGGCGCTGGCCCCGCGGCCGACCGAGGCGCCGTAGCGCGGGCGCGCGCCGCGCCGCCCGCGCGCCGGTCTCTTATAC